>NZ_JBFUKO010000012.1:0-31949 GCF_056400805.1 Aminobacter sp. P4_H6_2 | reverse complement strand
CCCCTCCCCACAAGGGGGAGGGGGACTTGCTGCCGTGCGCCCTTCAATGGGGTGGCTGTTTGTCTTGGCACATCAAGTGGTGCGGGAATTCCCCTCCCCCTTGTGGGGAGGGGCTAGGGGTGGGGGTCGGCTTTTCCAACGGAAGTATTGCGTGGCGCCACTCCCCCAAACCGGGAGAGGGATACCGCGATGAACCGCGCATTTCGCCTTCTGCGGCGCCGGCTGATAGGCAGCGTTCCGGTGCTGCTGATCGTTGTCGTCGGCTCGTTCCTGTTGCTGGAGGCAGCGCCCGGCGATGCTGTCGACGCCTATATCGCTTCGGTCGGCGGCGACGCTGGTATGATCGAGGCGCTGCGCCAGAGCTGGGGGCTAGATGCTTCGCCGGCGACGCGGCTTGCCGCCTATCTCTGGTCGCTGCTGCATCTCGATCTCGGCCACTCGGTGGCCCTTTCGCGGCCGGTGCTATCAGTGGTGCTGGAGCGGCTGCCCAACACGCTTTTGCTGATGGGCAGCGCGACCGCACTGTCGTTCTTCCTGGGCTCAGCACTCGGCATCGTCGCCGGCTCGCGGCCCGGCAGCTTTCGCGACCGGTTCCTGTCTATCGGTTCGCTGGCGCTCTATGCCGTGCCCGGCTTCTGGCTGGCATTGGTGCTGACCATTGTCTTCTCGGTCCAGCTGCGCTGGCTGCCGCTCTCCGGCATGGAAACCATCGCCTCGGGCAAAGCCGGTTTTTCGCGCGCGCTTGATATCGCCCGACATCTCGTGCTGCCGGTGACGAGCCTCGGCATCATCTATCTCGCGCTCTACCTGCGCATGATGCGCGCCGGCATGGCCGAGGTCTGGCGGATGGATTTTACCCTTGCCGCGCGTGCCCGGGGCATCGGCCGGCGCCGCATCGTCTGGCGTCACGTCGCGCGCAACGCGCTTTTGCCGCTGGTCACCATGCTTGGCCTGCAATCGGCGGCGATGCTCGGCGGCAGCGTCGTGATCGAAAGCGTGTTTTCCATTCCCGGCCTCGGCCGGCTGGCGCAGGAGGCGGTCGGCGCGCGCGACACGCCGCTGCTCATCGGCATCATCCTGGTCAGTGCCGTGCTGGTGATCTTCATCAACCTTGTCGTTGACCTGCTTTATGCGGTGCTCGATCCGCGTGTCGGCGCAAGCGAGGTGAGCGCATGACGCTGTCCCGCTTGACCCGATCGCCGGAGGCTGTCGCCGGCTTCGTCATTCTAGGCTGCCTGTTGTTGATGGCGTTGGCAGCGCCAGTGCTGTTTCCACGCGATCCGCTGTCGATTGCCGGTCCAGCCTTGCTGCGGCCGTTTCAGGATTGGGCGACCCCGCTCGGCACCGACAGGCTTGGCCGCGACGTGCTGGCCGGGCTGTTTCATGGCGCCCGCACCTCGCTTGCCGTCGGGCTTGCGGCGGCCGCCGCTTCGATCCTCGTCGGTAGTGTCGTCGGCACCGTCGCCGGCTTTGCCGGCGGGCTTGTCGACGAGGTGCTGATGCGCATCACCGACGCGTTCCAGACCGTGCCGGGTTTCCTGCTGTCGCTGGCGCTGGTCAGTGTCGTTGGGCCCTCGCTCGGCGTTGTCGTGGTGGCGATCGCGCTCAGCGCCTGGACCGGGCCTGCGCGCATCGCGCGCGCCGAAGTGCTGTCGATCCGCGAACGCGATTATGTCGCCAGCGCCAGGGTGATCGGCATGCATCCCCTCGAGATCGCTTTCCGCGAGGTGCTGCCCAACGCGCTGCCACCGGTGCTGGCGCTGTCGTCGGTGATCGTGGCAGCGGCGATCCTGACCGAGGCGGCACTGTCGTTCCTCGGCCTTGGCGATCCCAACCGCGTGACCTGGGGCGGCATGATCGCGGAGGGCAGGGCGGTGCTGCGCTCAGCACCTTTCTTGTCGATCATCCCGGGCATCGCCTTGGTGCTCGCCGTGCTCGGCGTCTACCTCGCCGGCGAAGGCATCGTCGAAAGTTCGGCCACCAGGCGGGGGAACGCCTGATGGCGCTGCTCAGTGTGCGCGGGCTTGGCGTCCGCTACGGCAATGATGTCCTGGCGCTTGAAGGTGTCGACCTGGACCTCGATGCCGGAGAACGGCTGGCTGTCATCGGCGAAAGCGGGTCGGGCAAGAGCACGCTCGCACGCGCCATCGCCGGGCTTTTGCCGCCCGCTGCCAAGGTCGAGGGCAGCGTCGCTTGGCCGGAGCTTGGGCGGGTGGCGCGAAACGGACGCGATATCGGTTTCGTTTTCCAGGATCCGGCATCGAGCCTCGATCCCGTCATGAATGTTGGCGACCAGGTCGCCGAGGTGGTCCATGTCAATCTCGACATGACATGGCCCGCAGCGCGGCGCCTGGCGGTCGAACTGCTCGACAGGGTCAAGCTGCCGGAGCCTGCGGCAACCGCGAAAGCCTACCCTCATCAGCTTTCCGGCGGCCAGAAACAGCGCGTGGCGATTGCAGCAGCGATTGCCGCAGGGCCACGGCTGTTGATCGCCGACGAGGCGACCAGCGCGCTCGACACCATCGTGCAGGCCGAGATCGTTTCGCTGATCCGGGGACTGGTCGACGAGGACGGCATGGCGCTTTTGTTCGTCAGCCACGACATCGCGCTGGCTGCGAACCTCGCCGACCGCATCGCCGTGTTCCGGCATGGGCGCCTGGTCGAGACGGGCACCGCGGCATCGCTGATTGCGGCACCCACCAGCGACTACACCCGCGCGCTGCTCGATGCGCATCTGGGGCTCGACGCATGACCGCGCCGCTGCTTGAGGTCGCGGGCCTGTCGAAATGCTTTGCGCGTGGCGGCAAAAACTTTGCCGCGCTCGACGGCGTAGGCTTTTCGATTGCGGCGGGCGAGACACTTGCGCTGGTCGGTCCCTCCGGCAGCGGCAAGTCGACGGTGGCGCGCATCTTGTTGCGGCTCGTCGAGGCCGATGCGGGCAGCGCCCGTTTCGATGGGGAAGATCTCCTGGCGCTGCGCGGTGCTGCGCTGCGCGCGGTGTGGGCGAAGCTGCAGATGGTGTTCCAGGACCCGCAGGCGGCTTTCAATCCGCGCGCGACGGTGGCGCGTCTGCTCGACGATCCGCTGCGCATTCATGGTGTTGTCGACAGAGGCGGGAGGCCCAAGGCGATTGCCGCGCTGCTGGAACGCGTCGGGCTGTCGGCCGAACTCGCCGGCCGCGCCGTGCACGAAATCTCGGGCGGGCAGCGCCAGCGCGTGGCGATAGCACGCGCGATTGCCACCAAGCCGTCGCTGATCGTGCTCGACGAGGCGGTGTCGGCGCTGGATGTTCTGGTGCGCGCCGACATGCTGCGCCTGCTCGCCGATCTGCAAAAAGACCAAGGCATCGCCTATCTTTTCATCTCGCACGATCTCGGCGCGGTGCGTGCCATCGCCCACCGCATCGCCATCATGGATGGCGGCAAGATCGTCGAACAGGGCGCGGCCCGGGCGGTGATCGAAAGCCCAGCTTCCGCGACCGGCAAGGCGCTGGTTACTGCCACGCCCAAACTGCCGCGTGCCAAGGAGAATGCATCGTGACCGATCCCGCCTTAAGGGCCGAAAAGCTCGCCGCCGAACTCGATGCCGCTTTTCGCAACCGCGCCGACCTCTACCGGCTGATGCTGGACGAACTCGCCGCCGAGTTCGGCGACGACAAGGCCGAGGCGATCCTGGTGCGGGCGATCGAAAAGCGCGGCCGCGAGGTCGCCGAGGTGGCCTTCGCCCAGTTCGGGCCCAACGACGCGCGCGCCATCGGTGAGGCCTTTCTGGCGGTCAGCCCCGATGGCGGGCGCATGTATCCGACCGATGTCGAGCGCAGCGACAGCCACATCGCTTTCAAGGTCAAGCGCTGCCCGCTCAAGGATGCCTGGGTGGGCGCTGGTGTCGCCGACGACAAGCTGGCCACGCTGTGCCGGATCGCGGGTGCTTTCGACCGAGGACTGTTCGAGGCAACCGGCATTCGCTTCGACAATGTCACCTGGACGCCGGGCCACGGCTCGGGCTGCTGCCACATCTGCCTGACCGACCGGGATGGCTGAACAAGCCAAGGTTGCGCACGATGGACTTGGGCCGCCCGATCATGCGACGATTCTTCCACCGGCGTGAGTCGTGGGCCGGCAACATGAGGCAAGGCGATGTATAAGTTCGAGGTCTACAAGGACAAGGGCGGCGAGTTCAGGTTCCGCTTCAGGGCGTCCAACGGCGAGGTGATGTTCGGTTCGGAAGGCTATGCGGCCAAGGCATCGGCGCTGAAGGCGATCGAATCCATCAAGAAGAACGCACCAACTGCTGCCGTCGAAGACCAGACCACGGCCATCGCCTGATTTTGGAGCGCCGCGTGTCCATGTGGGCACGCAAAGGACGTCGTTGAACCTGCGCATCGTATTTTTCCGAAAACCCATGCCGGTATTCGGGCCGACGCRCTAAACCAGGAGAGATCAAATGGGTATCGAAAGCCTTCTTGTCTTCCTTATCGTCGGTGCGGTCGCCGGCTGGCTCGCGGGCCAACTCGTCAAGGGCTACGGCTTCGGCCTGCTCGGCAACATCGTCGTCGGTATCGTCGGCGCGCTGATCGCGGGCTGGCTGTTTCCGTTCATCGGTATCGGCCTGGGCTCGGGCATTGTCGGGGCGATCATCCACGCCACAATTGGCGCGGTGATCCTGCTGGTGTTGCTCAGGCTGGTAAAACAGGCCTAGCGGAAGCCACCAACAAAAAGCCAACGAGGCGGCCCCGGTTACTTCGGGCCGCCTTTTTCAACTACGCATGGGGAAGGCGATAGTGACCTTGAGGCCTGGATGGTTGTCGTCGAGCTTCAGTGTCGCGCCATGCAGATCGGCGATGGCGCGAACCAGGCTGAGGCCTAGCCCGCTGCCCGGCGTCGTGCGGCTCTTTTCGGTGCGATAGAGACGCTGGAACACCTTTTCGCGCTCGACCGGCGCAATGCCGGGACCATTGTCGCAGATCTCGGTGACCACCATGTCGCCGAGATTCTTGGCCGACATGGTGATACGCGTTCCCTCGGGGCAATGGCGGATGGCGTTCTCGACAAGATTGGCGAACATCTGGACGAGCAATTCGTGGTCGCCAGAGATCGGATGAAGACCTCTAAAGTCGCCCGAGGCGGCCAGGACCTTGCCATCGTCTTCGGCGACATCGGCGTAGATTTCGGCGATGAAGCTCATGATCTCGTCGAGATCGATGGCCGCGAACCGGGCCTTGCGTGAACCTGCCTCGATCTGGGCGATGCGCAGCAGCGCATCGAAGGTTTCGTTGATGCGGTCGCTTTCGACGCGCGCGTCATCAAGTTCCTCGTTGACTGGCTTGCCTCGCTCATTTTTGCCGATGGCGGTGTCGATGGTCATCTTGAGCCGGTTGAGCGGCGTCTTGAGGTCATGGGCGATATCGGTGCTGACCTGCTTCATGCCCTCCACAAGGGCCGCAAGCCTTTCCAGCGCGGTATTGATCTGGCTTGAAACAGCGTCGATGTCGTCGCCATTGCCGGTCAGCGGAATGCGCGAACCGAGCTTGCCGTTGGAGACGTCGTCCATGGTGTCGCCGATGCTGTCGAGGCGGCGGCGGATACGGGCGGCGAGGAATGCGCTGAGCGCGAAGGCCGTGACCGTGATGATGGCAAGCGCCCAACCCATGCTTTTCAGCGCGATCAGTGCCAGCCGGTCCGTCTCGGCGAGGCTGAGCCCCACCGACAGCCAGTTGTTGCCGACCTTGCCGGAGACGATGCGGTAGTTGCCGTCGCCGCTCAGTCCGGCTTCTTCGGCCGAAAGCATCGAAAGGCCGCTTGCGGTGGGGGGCTTGGTGAAATTGCCCGCAAGGCGTTTGCCGGCGGGGTCGAGCAGGACGAAAATCCGGTCCTCGGGGTTGGAGAGCCGCGAATAGATGTCGACCGCGCCGACAATGTCTTCGAGGTCTCCGTCGGCATCGGTTGCGGCGACGACCGCCCAGATTTCGCGCGCCGAATTGTCGAGCCCGGTCGACAGCTCGGTTCTCATCAACTGGTAGGCAATGAAGCCCATGGCCAGGAAGGCGCTGACGAACAGGGTTCCGAAACCCAGCGCCAGACGGAACGGCGTGCTGCGAAACAGGTTAGGTCGGAGCATGCAGGCTATAGCCTGTGTTGCGCACGGTATGCAGCAAGGGCGCGTCGAAGGGACGGTCGATCTTGGCGCGAAGCCGGCTCATATGGGTTTCTACGACACTGGTCTTGGGATCGAAATGCAGGTCCCAGACGCGCTCGAGCAGCATTGTGCGGGTCAGCACGCGGCCCTCGTTGCGCATCAGGATTTCGAGCAGCTTGAACTCGCGCGGCTGCAGTTCGATCGGCTGCCCGCGCCTGGTGACGCGCCGCTTGATCACATCGAGTTCGAGATCAGCGACTGCCAGCACGGTCTTTTGATCCTGCACCGGCGGCCGGCGCGACAGCGCGTTGACCCGCGCCAACAGTTCGGAAAAGGCAAAAGGCTTGACCAGATAGTCGTCGCCTCCGGCTTCGAGCCCTTCGACACGGTCGTCGACCCCGCCGATCGAGGTGAGAAACAGCACCGGCGTCTTCACATTGGCCGCACGCAGCGCCTTGACGAGGGAAAGCCCGTCGAGATTGGGGATCATCCGGTCCATGACCAGCACGTCGTAGGCGGTTCGCATCGCATGAAACAACGCGTCCTGGCCATCGCCGATGACGTCGCAGAGATGCCCTGCCTCCGAAAACCCTCTGGCGGTGTAGTCGGCGGTCTTCCTGTCGTCTTCAACGACAAGTATGCGCATGCTGTCTTGCCCCGCTCCGCGTCGTCCAGCCATCAGCCTCATAGGGCCGGTCGTAGGGTGCTGTAATAGCACTTCGTGGTCATTCCGTGGAAGCCGGTGAGGCAGGCGACGCGCCAGGCGCCAGCATCCTGCGCAGCGTGCCGTCCTTGAGCACGAAATGATGGAACAAAGCAGCGGCGGCATGAACGCCGATCAGCACGATGAATGCCGGCTTGGCGAGGGCATGCACATCGCCTATCCAGGGCAAGGCGTAATAGGCAATCAGACCTGTGACGGGCGTGACGAACAGCAAGCAATAGAAGGCCACGTGAGTGACCCTGGCGGCAAGAGTCATCCAGGCGGGCGCCGCCGGTTCGACCGGCGGGACGCCTAGCGTAGCGCGCAGGCCGAGCCGCAGAATGATGAGTGCAAGGATCGCGAGGCCGACCCAATAATGAGCGGATGCAAGCGTCTGGTCGGCGGACGAAGCCTGGACGCCGTCGGCGATGGCGTCGACGGCCGCTGTCATGCTTTCACCGAACACCAATTGGAACAGCACCAGCGCCGCCACCATCCAGTGCAGGCCGATCTGGAGCCGGTAATAACCTGATTTCGAAGGGCGCATACAAACCATCCTATTGCTTGGTCGGAATTCAAATGACCCGACGGGGGAGATGCCCCCGCCGGGGATTTACAAAGCGCGCAAGGCAAAGCCTGTCATTCAGGCGCGGCATTGCCTGCTGCTGCGTTGATGCCGCTCCGGCTTGCCTGGGTGAATGTCATGAACAGGATCAATGCTGCGATGCCGACGAGGAAGATGAAGCTGGTCACGGTCGTTCCGAAATCGAGGCCGCCATGTTCCCCCGGTTGCGCAAACAGGTCGCCAAGCGACGCGCCCCATGGTCTAGTCAGGATGTAGGCGAGCCAGAAAGCCAGGATGCCGTTCAGATTGAGCGCGTAGTAGGCAAAGGCGATCGCGGCGATGATCGAGCCGAAGATGACACCGGTCTGCAGGTAGCCGAGGCCCAGTCCTTCGGCGGTCAGATCGCCGGCGGCGGTTCCGAGCGCGAAGGTGAACAAGACCGCGAGCCAGTAGAAGGTTTCGCGCCTGGTGGTGGTGATGCTGTGGATCGACAGAGTCCTTTCCGACGCGTACCAGAGCGTGAAAGTGGCCGCCAGCAAGACGCTGAAGAGCAGCGTCGTCGTTTGCAGGCTGACGCCGAAATTGTCGACAAGATTGTCCGTCACCAGCGTGCCGACGACGCTGATCAGCACCACTGTCACCCAGTAGATCCACGGAACGTAGCGGAACTGGGCGAATTGCAGGGCCAGGGCTGCGATCAGAAGACCGCTCAGGATCCACGATGTGGTCGCCAGGCCCATATCGAGGTCGAGGTTCATGTAATCGGCGGCTGTTTCGCCGACGGTCACCGCCAGCAGCTTGATCAGCCAGAAGTCGAATGTGACCGCAGGGACCTTGTTTAGCATCTGCGCACGGTTAGTTCGCGTCGTCATGACGTTGTTCCTCGTTGCAGGGACTGTTGGGGAAGATGCGGGGGGAGGTGCTGGCGCTATTTGCCGAGCACCTGCAGCGCTTGTTGAAAGAATGCGTCGGCACCGGCATCGTCGTCGGCCTTGCAGCGCTCAAGGCCCTTGCCCTTGAGGTCGACGGCCTTGGCCTTTTCGGTGTCGGCTGCTTTCGTCGCCTTCATCGCGGCATTGACGTCGCTCAGCATCTGTTCGCACGGTACCGGAGCGGTGGCAGCCAGGGCGAAAGTGGGAATCGAGCCGAGAGCGGCGGCGAGTGCAAAGGCAGCGACAGCAAAAGATTTCGTCATATCCATCATCCCGTTGGAAGCCGGAAGGTCCGGCTGTTTTGACAATTTCCGGCCCGAGAGGTTTGGCCGGCAGGGAGATGTCTAAGGTGCCGAGGTCTACTGGTCCTGTCTGAGGCCATACGGTTTTGTAAGAAACGCAATCCGGTCTGCGACAAGGTGAAGGCGAACGCCTTCATCGAACCGCAATGCGCCGTCTTCGCCGGCATCAATTTCCGGTTCGCCCTCGGCAAGTAGAAGCCGCTACCCGTCAGCCTAGTTCGGGTCGACTGGCTTCCAGTCGAAATGCAATTCCTCGCGGAACGCGAAACGCACGATATGGTCGACCACGACCTGCTCAAGTCGCGGCAGGTCGGCTGCCTCCAGTTCGACCGTCAGGGCTGAATCGCCCGCGCTCAGATCGATCAATCTTCCTTCGCCAAGATCGATGCGTCCCTGGACAGGCGAGAACTCGACTTCGAATTTGTGGCCCCAGTGCTTGCAGAGTTGCTGCAGGTAGCGGCTTGCATGTTTTGTTGTGACAACAGCTTTTGACTTGGGCATCGCGCCTGGTTCCTTGTTTCGCCTGCTTCGAATGTCCGGCCCGACGGTTGCATTTGTAATCTTTGCGGGCGGTTTGCCATCTCGAATTTTTATGCGGTCCGGGCTTACTCTTCATCGAACCGAGATGAAAAACCTGCTCGACAAGCTCGCGGAAGGACCGGCGGCGAACCGGACTCACGGAACAGCCACCGACCTGCCGGTGACAATAATCGGATCGGAGCTTGAAGCGCTAGCGGTGCAGAGGGCAGCGCTGTTGGCCTACGACACCGATTTCAAGGGTTATGCCCTCACAGGCACCAGCCTGGCAACGCGGTGCAGATTTGCGCTGCGAGAGCCGATATTTTCGGCCGCCCGCCGCATGGCGAACAGCAGGGCCGCTGCACGCGGCCCTGGTTTTCTCATGCGACAAGCCTGTCCGCCCTCGGACGTGGACCCAAGGACGGACAGGCTCAGCTTCGGCTTATGGCCGGATGTTCTGGTTGACCCGGAAGAGGTTCTTCGGATCGTATTTGTGCTTGGCTGCGGCGAGCCGCCCATAATTGGCGCCATAGGCGGCACGCACGCGCGCCTCGCCCTCATCGTCCATCATGAAGTTGATATAGGCGCCGCCATGCGCATTGTGCTTGTGCACCGCCGCCCAATACGCGCCAGCCCAGCGCTTCAGCTCCGGCGCCTTGCCAGGGTCGGGATCGATGCCGGCGATAACCATCGACCAGCGGGCTCGCCGCGCACCCCAGGCGGTTGCATCAGCAGCCACGTCGTGGACCGCTCCGTCGATGGGATAGAGATGCATCAGCGACAGCTCGCTCGGGCTCTTCGAGCCGTGCTCGACATGGGCAGCGATTGCCRCATCGGACAGCTCGTCGACATAGTCGCCCTTCCAGTACCACTGCAGCCCCTTCGGCAGCAGTGGATCGAACAACGCCTGGAGGCCGACGAAGGGCACCTGCATCATGCCGTCCATCAGCGGCTTGGGCAGCGCGTCGCGGGCGGGCTGCATCGCCTGGATGCCGTCCTCCTCGGTGCCGTTGTAGCAGCTGATGAGCGCACAGATCCGCTTGCCCCAGATCTCGCGCGGGAACGGATCGCAGGAGGGCACCGTCTTGATCCCGAAGAACATCGCGAGTTCACGCGGCGCTTTCGGCAGGAAGCCGCGATACCAGCGCATGATCTCGGCGGCATGGGCGATGTCGTAGAAGATCGGCCCGGCATAAACGTCCTTCGCCGGATGCGCCTGGAATGTGAAGCGCGTCACGACGCCGAAATTGCCACCGCCGCCGCGTAGCGCCCAAAACAGCTCCGGATTTTCGTCCTTGCTTGCCGTGACAACGCTGCCGTCGGCTAGCACGACCTCGGCGGCAAGCAGGTTGTCGATGGTGAGCCCGTGCTTGCGCGTGAGATAGCCGGTGCCGCCGCCCAGCGTCAGTCCGGCGATGCCTGTCGTCGAGACGATGCCCGCCGGGACCGCAAGCCCGTGCTCGCTGGTGGCGCGGTCGACGTCGCCTTGGGTGCAGCCGGCCTCGACGTGGACCGTGCGCGTGGCGGGATCGATATCGATCCGCTTCATCGGCGACATGTCGATGACCATGCCGCCGTCGCAACTGCCGAAGCCCGGACCGTTGTGGCCGCCGCCGCGAATGGCAACGAGCAATTGCTTGTCTCGGGCATGATTGACGGCGGCGACCACGTCGGCAACCTCGGCGCAAGGGACGATCCAGCGCGGCCGCTTGTCGATCATGGCGTTGTAGAGCGTGCGAGCCGCGTCATAGTCTGGGTGATCTTGGCCGATGAGGCTCGCGCGGAGCCGCTCGGGAAAGTCAGGCGAAGCAGTTGACTTCAGCATTTTGAACTCTCGTGTTTCGGAGCAAAACGCATCAGCGCCTCGGCCAAGAGGTTTTTGTCCTGGCGGTCAGTCATTGCGTTTCGCCGGTTGAACATGCCGCACTCGCGGCACTTCCCGTCCTACTCCGCTTCCATTTCAGGTGTTTTTCTGTAGCGCCGAAGGCGTGTTTCGTTTGTTTCAGCGGCAGCCAGCCGCTGACAGCATCGCCTCATGTGTTGGCCGGTGGAAGTCGCAGCGCATGATGACGGCCTCGGCGCCGCAAACACCACTACCTGCAGGCTGAAATATCCTGCGGGATGCCGCTTCCGGCCGGTTGGTGGTGAGCAACAGCCGGCGGATGACGGTCCCGAACGGGCGTTTTGCAGAGATATTCTCCTGAATGGCCGATCTTGAGAATTCCATTCCTGTCGGATCCCGCCAAATCGGGGCAATGGAGCGTCTGCCGGCCCCAGGCACGCGAGATCAAGGTTGATTGCATGCTACGATTAGTCACCCGTCATCGAATGCGTAGCGCCTTCGTATGACGCTGTGGCGATGCTATCTCGCCCGGGTGACCTGACTAAAACGTGAGCTAATTATGAAATTGCCAATTGCAGCGGCCGACGGGGCTCGCCATGAGCGCGCGCAAGCCGCGCCCATGGTCGCGTTCGAGGGCGTGACCAAGCGCTTCGGCGACGGTGCGAAATCCTTCACCGCGCTCGATGGCGTGGACATGACCGTCGGCCGAGGGGAGATCACCGGCATCATCGGCCGCTCCGGTGCCGGCAAGTCCACGCTCATCCGGCTCGTCAACGGCCTTGAAAAGGCGAGTTCGGGCAAGGTGGTGGTGGACGGCACCGAGGTTGGGGAGCTGAACGAGGCTGGCCTGCGCGGTCTGCGGCGCGAGGTCGGGATGATCTTCCAACACTTCAACCTGCTGTCCTCGCGTACTGCTTTCGACAATATCGCATTGCCGCTGGAGGTCGCCGGGCTGGATCGTGCCGCGATCAAAGGGAAGGTCGACCCACTGCTTGATCTCGTCGGGCTTGGCGACAAGGTCGACCGCTATCCGTCGGAACTCTCCGGCGGGCAGAAGCAGCGCGTCGGCATTGCGCGGGCGCTGGCGACCTCGCCCAAACTCCTGCTTTCCGACGAGGCGACCTCCGCGCTCGACCCAGAAACCACCCAGTCGATCCTGGCGCTGCTGAAGCAGATCAATGCCGATCTCGGCCTGACGGTGCTGTTGATCACCCATGAGATGGAGGTAGTCAAAACCATTGCCTCGCACGTCGCCGTCATCGACAAGGGACAAATCGTCGAGCAGGGCCGGACCTTCGACATCTTCACCGCTCCGAAGCACGAGACGACGAAGATCCTCCTCTCCTCAACGCYCGGCATTTCCCTGCCGGAATGGCTGCGTGCCGGAGTGAAGGCCGCGCCTTCGGCGGGCGACCGCATTCTCGTGCGGCTCACCTTCTTCGGCGCGACGGCCTTCCAGCCGCTGACGGCGCAGCTGGTCACGGAGATTGGCGGAAACGTCAACATCCTCGCGGGTGCCATCGAGGAGATCGCGGGGGAACCTTTCGGGACGCTCGTCGTCGCCTATCCGGCGACACCAGAGATTCTTGACCGCGCCAGCCGCTTTTATGTGGCCACGGGCCTTGCCACGGAGGTGCTCGGCTATGTCGCCTGAGATGCTTTTCGACGTGCTCTGGAAATCGCTGCTGCAGACGCTGCACATGGTGGCCGTATCCGGCCTCATCGGCTCCCTGATCGGCCTGCCGATCGGCGTCTTTCTCGCTACCAGCGCCAGGAACGAACTCTTCCCCGCGCCGGCGCTCAACCACGCGATCGGGCTCGTCGTCAACGCCGCGCGATCGACGCCCTTCATTATCCTCGTCGTTGCCATTATCCCCTTCACGCGCCTCCTGACAGGCACGTCGATCGGTACCACCGCGGCCATAGTGCCCCTGACCATCGCCACAGTTCCGTTCTTCGCGCGCCTGGTGGAGGCCGCAGTACGCGATGTTGACAAAGGGCTCATCGAAGCGGCTCGCGCCATGGGGGCGACGCCGATGCAAATCGTTTTCAAGGTGCTTCTCGCCGAAGCGCGCCCGGCCATCTTGCTCGCCTTCACTATGACCATTGTCAGCCTGATCGGCTTTTCGGCGATGGTCGGCGCGGTCGGTGGCGGCGGCCTCGGCGATCTCGGCATCCGCTACGGTTACCAGCGCTTTATGCCGGAAGTCATGCTGGCCGTTGTGGTGATGCTGATCGTCCTCGTGCAACTCGTCCAGAGCGCAGGCGACGCCCTTGCCCGTCGCTTTGACAAGCGCAACCGCAAGAGTTGATTCAACCCCTCCCAAGTCATGTCATCATCAAGGAGAAAACTATGATGAAGTTCCTCGTCTCGGCGGCTCTTGCTGCCCTCATCAGCGTCCCGGCGCTCGCCGAAGACATCAAGGTCGGCGTTACGCCCGGCGAGCACGCTCAGATCATGGAAAAGGTCAAGGAAGTCGCCGCCAAGAATGGTCTCAACATCGAGATCCTGGAATTTTCGGACTACGTGGTACCGAACCAGGCGCTGGCCGACGGCGATCTCAACGCCAACTCCTTCCAGCACCAGCCCTATCTCGACAACCAGATCGCCGATCGCGGTTTCGACCTTGTCAGCGTCGGCAAGACCATCACCACCCCTATGGGCGTCTATTCCAAGAAGGTGAAGAGCCTCGGCGAGCTCGCCGAAGGCGCAACCGTCGCCATCCCGAACGACCCGACCAATGGCGGTCGCGCGCTTCTGGTTCTCGCCAAGGAAGGCCTCATCAAGGTCAATCCGGAAGTGGGTCTGAAGGCGGGCCCCGCCGACATCACCGAAAATCCCAAGAACATTCAGTTCGCCGAACTCGACGCGGCCCAGCTGCCGCGTTCGCTGGACGATGTCGATGCGGCGGTCATCAACACCAACTTCGCGCTGGAAGCGGGCCTGCATCCGAAGAACGACGCCATCGCAATCGAAGGTAGCGAGTCGCCCTATGCCAATGTGATCGTCGTGCGCAGCGCCGACAAGGACGCGCCATGGGTCAAGACGCTAGTCGAGTCCTACCATGACGAAAGCATCAAGTCGTTCATCAACGACGAGTTCAAGGGCGCCCTGATTCCATCCTGGTAAGCAGCGCACGGGCATCGCTCGAGCTTGCCAAACCATAGAAACTGCGCCGCCCGGCTGGCCCAGCCCGCCGGGCGGCGCGCCTCGATTTCGGATTTGCAGGGCTGATGCCACATATGAAATGGCGCAGGTGGCTGCGCAGCGACCGCCAGCAACGAGCAGCCACTGCAAACGACGCCGCCAAGCAGCGCAGCTTCGTGCATTGCTAGTGACTCAGCGACTGATGAAAACGGGAAAAATGGTGCCGCTTAGGTGACTCGAACACCTGACCCCCGCATTACGAATGCGATGCTCTACCAACTGAGCTAAAGCGGCTTCCATGCTTCGCGACCCGGAAGGTGCGAGGCAATGAGCGCGTGATAACTTCATTGCGCTCGGATTTCAAGACACCTTCTGACGGTTTTGAGCAGCGGCGATAACCCGTCATCGCAGGCTTGCCGGCTCAGCCCGCCATTGTTGTACCTCAGCCCACGAGGCGGGCCTTGGCGGCGGCGTACTCGCTGGCCAGGCGCTCGACCAGTTCGGCAACCGGCATGACCTTGTCGATGGCACCGATGCCCTGGCCGCAGCCCCAGATGTCCTTCCAGGCCTTGTATTTGTTGTCGCCTTCGAAATCCATCTGCGTCGGATCGGAGACGGCGAGGTTGTCGGGGTCCATGCCGGCGGCGCGGACTGAGCCCTTGAGGTAGTTGCCGTGGATGCCGGTGAWCAGGTTGGAGTAGACGATGTCGGCGGCCTTGGAGTCGACGATCATCTGCTTGTAGGCGTCGGCAGCGCGCGCCTCCTCGGTGGCGATGAAGGGCGAGCCGATGTAAGCGAGGTCAGCCCCCATCGCTTGGGCTGCGAGCACTGCACCGCCATTGGCGATTGCGCCCGACAAAAGCAGCGGGCCGTCGAACCATTGGCGGATTTCCTGGATCAGCGCGAAGGGTGAAAGCGTGCCGGCATGGCCGCCGGCCCCGGTGGCAACGGCGATCAGCCCGTCGGCCCCCATCTTGATTGCCTTGCGGGCGTGGCGGTCGTGGATGATGTCGTGCAAAACGATGCCGCCATAAGAATGGACGGCCTGGTTGACCTCTTCGACCGCGCCGAGCGAGGAGATGACGATCGGCACCTTGTACTTCACGCACAGGCGCAGGTCGTGTTCGAGGCGCTTGTTGGACTTGTGGACGATCTGGTTGACGGCAAAGGGTGCTGCCGGGCGATCCGGGTTGGCGGCGTCATGGGTGGCGAGGTCTTCTGTGACCATGGCCAGCCACTCGTCGAGCTGTGCCTCGGGCMGGGCGTTGAGCGCGGGGAAGGAGCCGACGATTCCGGCCTTGCACTGCGCCAGCACCAGAGGCGGATGCGAGATGATGAACAAAGGTGCGCCGACCACGGGGATGCGCAAGTTCTTCTTGAGGATGTCAGGCAGCGCCACGCTTTTCTCCCGGCTCTCGATTTTGACGTTTCCGTAAACGTCACTCCATATAGCAGATCGAGCGCTGTCCACAATGTACAGGCTTGGGCGCCTGGCGCACTTGTTTTGCCCGCCCCAAGGGGCATTGCATCCTGTTTTGGCCGACAAAACGCCAACAGCGCCGTTGATTGATGCCCTCTCTGCCGCTAACCATCTGGCAACACAGGCGCCGTTGCGAGGAAAATCGATTGGATTCGATCGAAAAGGCGATCCGGAACGCTTTCGAAAAAGGCGATCCCGAGAACCGCGAGTTTCGCGAAAAGGTCTATCGCGCGGCCTTTGCCGCGCTTGACCGTGCTCTCAAGAACAACCCGGCCATGACCGTGGAAGTGGCGATCAACCGCCGCAAGGCGCTGCAGGCGAYGATCACCGAGATCGAATCGGAGTTCATGCCGGCAGGCCCCGAGGTCTCCATCGGCTCGGCCAACCCGGCCTCGGCACCGGAAGTGTCGCTCAACGGCAATGGCGCGCCCAAGGCGCCGTCGGTCTCGATCGGAAAGCCGGCAAAAGGCGTGACGCCTGTCGTGCCCGATATCATGCCCGATGCGACCTTGCCCGGCGGCCCGCCGATCGAGCTTTCCGAAAAGCGCAGCAGGGCCGAGCGACGCGCGGCCGACCGCGCCAGCGCGCGCGCCGAAAAGCGGCGGCCTTTCGCGGCGATTTTCTTTGCCGTCACCCTGCTTTCCATGGGTGGTATCGGCGCTTGGTGGGCCGTGCAGACCGATCTGTTCAAATCGGCCGCCGAGATCGACACCTCGGTGCACAATCCCCCCAAGCAGCTCGAGAGCGAGGATTTTTCGCCTGACGGCACCAATGCGGGCCCGGCACGCCCCGGAGAGGTCGATCAGGCGCGCAACTGGATCACCGTCTTCACGCCCACCGATTCGACCGGTGTGAGCGCGCCCAACGGCACGACGGCCGAAATCGCCAAGGACGATACCGGCAGCTATCTGCGCATTCGTTCGGGCACATCAGGTTCGGCCGTCAGCTTCGATGTCGGCCAGGGCGTGCTCGAGCAGATCGCCGGCAAGCATGCGGTCTTCGACATCGTCGCCCGCGCCGAAGACGGCCAGGAAACGCAGATGGCCGTCGACTGCAATTTCGGCGAGCTCGGCGATTGCGGCCGCAAGCGCTACATCGTCAGCTACCAGCGCGGTGAATATCTGTTCGAGATGGACGTGCCTGACAAGAAGCCGGGTGCTGCCGGCACCATCGCCATCAATTCGGACTTCGCCAAGGAAGGCAAGGCGGTCGACATCTACCAGATCAGGGTCTCGGTGACCGAGTAGAACGTTATTTGAGCATGATCTTGTCCGAAAACCGGCGGCCACTTTTCGGGATCATGCTTTAATCGAGCAGCGCCTGCAGCGTCTCGATGCGGTCGGCTTCATCAGGCGGCTTGTCCCAGCGCAGCCGCGATATCCGGGGAAAGCGCATGGCGACGCCCGACTTGTGGCGCGTCGAGCGGTTGAGGCCTTCGAAGGCGACTTCCAGCACCAGCCCGTTTTTCCTGTCGGCACGCACCGAGCGCACCGGGCCGAAACGTTCGATGGTGTTGTCGCGGACATATTTGTCGATCTGCCTCAGCTCCTCGTCGGTGAAGCCGAAATAGGCCTTGCCGACCGGCACCAATTCCTCAGCGCCCTCGGCACCCGACCAGACCCCGAATGTGTAGTCGGAATAAAAGCTCGAGCGCTTGCCGTGGCCACGCTGGGCATACATCAGCACCGCGTCGACAGTGTGCGGATCGCGCTTCCACTTGAACCAGGGCCCCTTGGGGCGGCCGGCGAGATAGGGCGAATCGAGCCGCTTCAGCATCACGCCCTCGATGATCGGATGAGGCGGTATGCGGCGCATCTCTTCGAGTGCTGCCCAATCGCCGAACGGCACCAGCGGCGACAGGTCGAAGCGGGTGGGATCGAGCGTGGCGATGAAGGCTTCGAGCCGCTCGCGGCGCGCGGTGAAGGGCAGGCCGCGCAGGTCCTCGCCATCAAGCTGGAGCAGGTCGTAGCAACGCACGAAGGCCGGATATTGCGTCTGCATCTTGGGCGAGACGGTCTTGCGGTTGAGCCGCTGCTGCAGGTCGGAGAAAGTGCCGGTGGCTTCGGCCGGCACGCCGACGAGGAGTTCGCCGTCGAGCGCAGCATTGAAATCCATGGCGGCCACGACGTCGGGGAAAGCACCTGACACATCGTCGCCGGTACGCGAGTAGAGCCGGCGGATGCCACCTTCTGAGACCGCCTGGACGCGGATGCCATCCCATTTCCATTCGGCGGCGTAGTCGGCTGGCGCAAGCTTTTCGAGGTCGCCGTCACTGAGCGGGTTGGACAGCATGACCGGGCGGAACAGCGCCTTTGCAGTTTTCTCAGGCTTCGGCGTTTTGCCTTCCAGCCAGGCGAACAGCTCGATGTAGGGCGCAGTGAGGCCGTGCCAGAGTTCCTCGATTTCCGACACGTCAACCTTGCCGAGATCGGCAAGTGCCTGCTTGGCAAGCCTCGCCGACACGCCGATGCGCAGGCCGCCGGTGACCAGCTTGATGATGGCATAGCGGGCCGAAATAGCTGCCTGGTCGAGCAGCCGGGCGAGCACGGCGGGGCCGTCGGAGCGGCTGGCCGATTGCAGCTTTTCGACCACTTCGGCAAGCGAGATGTCGTGGTTGGGGCGCTGGTCTGGTACTTCCGGCCAGACCAGCGAGACCGTCTCGGCGAGGTCGCCGACATAGTCGTAGGAGTAGCCGAAGAGGATGGGATCCATGCGCTCGGCCACCAGCTGGCGCAGCATGGCGGGCTTGACCGATGCGATGTTGAGATCGCCGGTGAGGGCGGCAAGGGCCAGCCCGCGGTCGGGGTCCTCGACGTCGCGGAAATAGTCGGTGATGAGCTTGAGCTTGCCATTGCGCGACGGCGTCAGCACGAGGCGATCGAGGAGCTCGGCGAAGCGGTTCATAGGAGAGGCGTCCCCGATCGGCGTCGCGTGCTGTCCCACCCCCCTCTGGCCTGCCGGCCATCTCCCCCGCGAGGGGGGAGATCAGCCAGCGTGGCTACCTGCCTCCACCTTGTCATGCTGGCAACTGGCACGGAGGCCGAGGTTAGTTGACCTCCCCCCTTGCGGGGGAGATGGCCGGCAGGCCAGAGGGGGGTGGGACGGAATGCAACCTTCCTGAGCATCATCAATCCCCCTCATCCTCATAGCCGACGAGGTGCAAGGGCCGGGCCGCAATGYCATTCAGCTCGCACCAGCGCACCAGCACTTCCTCGCGGCCGTGGGTGACCCAGACCTCGCCGGCGCCGGTGTCCTTGATCGTTTCGGTCAGCTCGTTCCAATCGGAATGGTCGGAGATGATCAGCGGCAGCTCGACGCCGCCTTGCTTGGCGCGCTGGCGGATGCGCATCCAGCCCGAGGCGAAACAGGTGAGCGGGTCGGGAAAACGCCGCGCCCAGCGGTCGGCGAAACTCGACGAGGGTGCCACGACAATCGCGCCGGCGAAATCGCGCTTGTCGCCGCCCTCGACAGTCGCCGGCTGCAAGTCGCCGAGCGCTACACCCTGGCTCTCGTAATATTCGCTGAGCCTGGCGATGGCGCCGTGGATGTAGATCGGCTTGTCGTAGCCCTGGTCGCGCAGCAGGCGCATGACGCGTTGCGCCTTGCCGAGCGCATAGGCGCCGACGAGATGGGCGCGCTCTGGAAACTGCTGTGCCGACTTCAATAGCTTGCCGATCTCGTCAGCTGCATCCGGGTGACGGAACACCGGCAGCCCGAAGGTCGCCTCCGTGATGAAGACGTCGCATGGCACGACCTCGAAGGGCGTACAGGTGGGATCCTTGGCACGCTTGTAGTCGCCTGAAGCTACGATGCGGATGCCATTGTGCTCGACCGAAATCTGGGCCGAGCCGAGCACATGGCCGGCCGGATGAAACGAGATCCTGACGTCGCCGAGTTTGAGTTTCTCGCCAAACGCCATGGCCTGCGTTGTCCCGGCAAAGCCTGGCCCGCAGCGTATGGCCATGATGTCGAGGGTCTGTTGCGTCGCCAGCACCTTGGCGTGGCCGGGCCRGGCATGGTCGGAATGGCCATGGGTGATGAGCGCGCGCTCTACCGCCCGCACTGGGTCGATGTAGAAATCGCCGGGCGGGCAATAAAGCCCCTCGAGGCGGGGATGAAGCAGGTCGCTGGCACGCATTGTTCCAAGATAGGCATTTGGCGCTTGCGTGGAAGGCCGCTTTGGCAGTAATGCGCGCCACCCTCCTCATTGTGGATGCCGCGCTTGACGCTGTTGCAGCTCTCTTCCAACGACCTGCTTGCCGACCGGCGGGCGGACTATGCTGAAATGCTGTTCGGCTCGGGCGAGCATGCCGCCGCCGCCGAGCTGATGCTGGGCGCGCTGGAGATAGCGCCGAAATGGGCGATGGGCTGGTTTCGCCTCGGCGAGATGCAGGAGGCGGCCGGAGCGCTTGGCGCCGCAGCCGAAGCCTGGCGTATGTCGCTGAAACTCGAACCGGCGGATCGGCCAGGGGCCGCGCTCAAGCTGCAGTTGATCGGTGCGGGACCTATGAGCGAAAGCCCGCCGAGCGCTTTCGTCGAGACCTTGTTCGACCAATATGCCGACAAATTCGATCATGCGCTGGTCGAGACGCTGCATTACCGCGTGCCGGAACTACTGACGGCGGCGATTGCCGCCACGGGGCGAGCGCGGTTCGAACATGCCATCGACCTCGGCTGCGGCACCGGGCTTATGGGCGTCAAGCTGAGGCCGGTGGCGACACGGCTGGACGGTTACGACATATCGGCCGAAATGCTGCGCAAGGCGCGCGACAAGGGTGTTTACGACAGGCTTGAAAAGGCCGACCTGCAGGAATTCCAGCCAGATGGCGACAGGGCCGACCTGATTACCGCGGCGGATGTGTTCATGTATCTCGGAGGGCTCGACCGGGTGTTTGCGAGCGCAAGCGGCATGCTGGCGCCGGGCGGACTGTTTGCCTTTTCGGTCGAGCGGTTTGCCGGCGAGGGCGCCTTCGAGTTGCAGCCGTCGCGCCGCTATGCTCACTCGGAAGCCTATGTGCACGGCCTGATTGCCGCTGCCGGGCTGAATCTGGTTTCGCTGGAGCGCGCCGTGATCCGGCAGGACCGCCGCGAGCCGGTGGAGGGGCTGATCGTGGTGACGGAGAGGGAGGGCTAACGCGCTTTTGGATTGCCGAGCATGCCGCGCGACCGCAGCTGTTTTTCCGCCGGCTTGGCTGTGATGCCCATTTGTTTCTGGACGGCTTCCAGCTGGGCCTGAAGCTCGCGAACGAGCTTTTCAAGTTCAGCGATACGGGCTTCGTGTGAGGCGATGTCGGTCATGCGGGCGGGCTCGGTTTGTGCAGGTGTCCGTATGTGACGCGGCTATGGCGAAGACGCAAGCCGGATGGGTCGCACTCCTTCACGCCCCCCCTCTGCCCTGCCGGGCATCTCCCCCTCAAGTGGAGAGATCAGTCGCGTTGCCCGTAGCGCCAATCATCTCAGCGTTGCCGAACGGGCGGCGAGGCGGCCGCTGCCAATCTCCCCCCTTGAGGGGGAGATGCCCGGCAGGGCAGAGGGGGGCGTTTCAGTTGATCTGGTCGTCCTCCATCTCTTGATCCCTTTTTGTTCCAGATTCCGCTTGGCGTTGCCGCACGCCCGCGTTAGGTCTGTGGCGTGACGAGCCAAGCGAGACTGGAGCCGAGTACGACTGCTGCCATRCTGCCGGAACCATTCTTGCGATGGTTCACCGAGCGCGGCTGGTCGCCGCGCGCCCATCAGCTTGATCTGCTCGCCACAGCCCAGCAGGGCAATTCGGTGCTCCTGATCGCGCCGACTGGCGCAGGCAAGACCCTGGCCGGTTTCCTGCCGTCGCTGACCGACCTCGCTACGCGTCCAAAACGCGGGCCAGGCGAGATGCAACGCGGCGTGCACACCCTCTACATCTCGCCGCTCAAGGCGCTGGCCGTCGACATCGAGCGCAATCTCGGCAAGCCGGTCGCCGAGATCGGCCTGCCGATCACGATGGAAACGCGCACCGGCGACACGCCAGCGCACAAGCGCACGCGGCAAAAACTGTCGCCGCCTGAAATCCTGCTCACGACGCCCGAGCAATTGGCGCTGCTGATCGCCTCGCCTGACGCCGAGCGTTTTTTCGCCGACCTGCGCTACATCGTGCTCGATGAGTTGCACTCGCTGGTGACCTCCAAGCGCGGTCATCTGCTGTCGCTCGGGCTGGCGCGGCTCCGCGCCTTCGTGCCCGACCTTCAGGCGATAGGACTGTCGGCGACGGTGGCCCAGCCGGACGAGTTGCGGCGCTGGCTAGTCAACCAGAACCCATCAGGCGAGATGGCCGAGCTGATCACGGTGTCGGGTGGCGCCAAGCCGGAGATATCGATCCTCGATTCCGAGGAGCACGTGCCGTGGTCGGGGCATTCGGCGCGTTATGCCATTCCCGATGTCTATGAGGCGATCCGCAAGCACCGTACGACGCTTTTATTCGTCAACACGCGCAGCCAGGCCGAATTGCTGTTTCAGGAGCTGTGGCGGATCAACGACCACAATCTGCCGATCGCGTTGCATCACGGCTCGCTCGACGTCGGCCAGCGCCGCCGCGTCGAAAAGGCGATGGCCGACAATGCGCTGAGGGCTATGGTGGCGACCTCGACGCTAGATCTGGGCATCGACTGGGGCGATGTCGATCTCGTGGTGCATGTCGGCGCGCCGAAAGGCGCGAGCCGCCTTGCCCAGCGCATTGGCCGTGCCAACCACCGCATGGACGAGCCGAGCAAGGCGATATTGGTGCCGGCCAACCGCTTCGAGGTGCTGGAGTGCCGGGCGGCCCTTGAGGCCAATTATCTCGGCGCGCAGGACACCCCACCGCTGATCGAAGGCGCGCTCGACGTGTTGGCACAGCATGTACTGGGCTGCGCGTGCGGTGCGCCTTTCCGCGCCGACGACCTGTTCAGTGAGGTGAGGGGTGCGGCACCTTATTCAGCGCTTGACCGCGACACCTTTGACCGTGTCGTCGATTTTGTCGCCACCGGCGGCTACGCGCTGCGAACCTATGAGCGCTACGCCCGCATCCGCCTGACCAAGGACGGCACTTGGCGGGTGTCGCATCCGCGCGTTGCCCAGCAATACCGGCTCAATGTCGGCACCATCATCGAAGCGCCGATGCTGAATGTCCGCTTCACCCGCGCCAAGGGCAAGCCGGGCGCGGGCAGTGCCCAGTCGCTCGCCTTGCGCGGCGGACGCGCGCTCGGCAAGATCGAGGAGTATTTCGTCGAAACACTGTCGATCGGCGACATGTTCATCTTCGCCGGCAAGGTGCTGCGCTTCGAAGGCATCCGCGAAAACGAATGTTACGTCTCCACCGGCGGTGGCGGCAACGTGCTGGTGCCCTCTTATGCCGGCGGCAAGTTTCCGCTGTCGACCTATCTCGCCGAACAGGTGCGCGGCATGTTGGCGGACCCCGCGCGCTGGAAGGCGCTGCCCGACCAGGTGTCGGACTGGCTGCGCATGCAGCAGCTGAAATCGATCCTGCCGCGGCGCGAGGATCTCTTGATCGAGACCTTTCCGCGCGGCGAGCGCCACTACATGGTGGCCTATCCCTTCGAGGGCCGGCTGGCGCACCAGACACTCGGCATGTTGCTGACAAGGCGATTGGAGCGTGCCGGCGCGCGACCGCTGGGTTTTGTTGCCACCGACTATTCGCTGGCCATTTGGGCGCTCGGCGATCTCGGTCACATGTTCAAGAACAAGCAGCCCTCGCTCGCCGAATTGTTCGATGAGGACATGCTGGGCGACGACCTGGAGGCTTGGCTCGCCGACAGCTGGCTGCTCAAGCGCACCTTCCGCAACTGCGCTGTCATATCAGGCTTGATCGAAAAACGCTTTCCCGGCCAGGAAAAGAACGGGCGGCAGATAACGGTTTCGGCCGACCTCATTTATGACGTCTTGCGCAGCCATGAGCCCGACCACATCCTGCTCAAGGCGACGCGGGCCGATGCGGCATCCGGACTGCTCGATGTCAGGAGGCTGGCCGAGATGCTCTCGCGCATTCGCGGGCGAATCGTCCATAAGATGCTCGACCAGATCTCGCCGCTGGCGGTGCCGGTGATGCTGGAAATCGGCAGGGAACCGGTCAATGGCGAGGCCAACGATACGCTGCTGCTCGAGGCGGCGGACCTGATCGAAGAGGCGATGGGAAGCGCATGAACATTGCCGCGCGTGATTTGGTAAGGGCCGGCGGCGAAGCAATCGCCATCGCAGGCGTGCGCGCGGTCTGCGATCAGCGCGGGGCATTGCATTTCCCTGATATCGGCCTTCTCGTCGTCTCAGATTTGCATCTCGAAAAGGGTTCTTCCTTTGCCCGTCGCGGCCGGCTGATCCCGCCCTACGACACGGCCGCGACGCTTGTGCGGCTGGCATCGGTCGTCGAGGATTATGCGCCCAAGACCATCGTCAGCCTTGGCGACAGCTTTCATGATGGCGAGGGTGCGGCGCGCCTGCCAGAGCCGTTCCGCGACAGCCTGGTCGGCATGATGAAGGGCCGCGACTGGTTCTGGGTTGCTGGCAATCACGATCCCGAAGCGCCCGACGATCTGCCCGGCGAGACGGTGCAGGAACTGGCGGTCGGCGGGCTGGCGTTTCGCCATGAGCCGTCGAAGGGCCAGGCCGAGGGCGAGGTGGCGGGGCATCTGCACCCTTGCGCGCGCATCGTCCAGCGCGGCCGTTCGGTCAGGCGGCGCTGTTTTGCCGGTGACGGTTCCAGGCTGGTGATGCCGGCTTTCGGCTCGTTCACCGGTTCGCTCAACGTGCTCGACCGTGCCTACAAGGGCATGTTCCGCGATGATGCGCTGACCGCCTACATGATCGGCACCAGCAGGGTCTATGCGATTGCCGGGGCGCTGCTCAGGCCGGGGTGATTCTTCCCGCTTCGGCAGCCGCCGAAGGTATCGTGGTTGAATGCAGCTTGGTTGCACGCCGATCGAGATTGGCGTCGGAAGCAGTTTGCAATAGTCTKGATGCGATCTTGAACAAGGACCTGGGTTCGGGTCATACGATGAACAACACGGCTGACACCGCTCAAGTCATCATCCGGCCGCCGATCGCATGGGGGCTGGCCGTTATTGCCGGGCTTGTGTTGCACTGGCTCATTCCCTTGCCGTTTCTGCCGGCTTATCTGCCTACGGGCTGGTTTGGGGCGATTTTATTCACGCTCGCACTGGTGTTGTTTGCCTGGGCCATCGTTACGATGACCAGGGCCGGTTCGAACGTTCCCACCAACCTGCCGACCATCACCATCGTCGAGAGCGGACCCTATCGCTTCACCCGCAACCCCATCTATCTCGGCATGCTGCTGGGGCTGGTCGCTCTCGCCATCGCGTTGGACAATCTCTGGCTGCTGATGACGCTGGTGCCATTCGCGCTCACCATCCGATATGGCGTCGTGGCCCGCGAGGAGGCCTATCTTGAGCGCAAGTTCGGCGACGTCTACCGTGGCTACCGGTTGCGGGTACGGCGATGGCTGTAGCCATGTCGCGTTGCGACTGACGGTTCAGCGCGCGCCTCTCTTTGAGGCGGGGCGCGCCGGCGTCGCCTTTCAATCTTTCCTGAAGATGATCCTGCCGAGCCAGCCGGTGAGCATGGCAAGGCCAATGGCAAACAGGCCGTAGCCGAAACCGTGGTCGGTGGCGAAGCGAAAGATGGTCTGCTCGAAACCCGACTTGACGATGGCCAGTTGCGCCGAGGTTTCCTTGATGAACAGGCCGTTGCGGAACAGGAAGGCACGCGCCTTGTGGGTGCCCACCGGCACATTGGGGGCGAGGTGCAGCGTGGCGCGGAACAGGCTTTGCGACAGGAACTGCACGCCGCCGATATTGTCGCTGTAGAGCCCCATCGCCTGCTTGCGTTCACGCAGCGCGTCGGTGAATTCCTGGATGGTCAGCGGGCTGTCGCGCTTGTCCTCGGGCTCCATGTAGATGTTGGTCGCGCCGAGTGACAGCTGCCGGTAGTTGTTGGGATCGGTGATGTCCTGCGGCTGACGCGTGGTCGCCACGGAATAAGACATAGGCACGTTGGTGAAGGTTTCGGACTGGGTGTTGATCCACATGCCGAGCACGCGGCTCTTGCGGCGCACCACAACCGGTCGCGCTGGACCTTCGAGCACGACATAGACGTCGTAGCGGCCCTGGCGGTTGATCAGCGGGTCGGCGTTTTCGAGCGCGCCGAAGATGGTGAGATCGGCACCAGCGAAATTGGCCGTGATGGCGACGCGGTCGGTCGACAGACCGATCTGGATGCTTTCGGGATGCGCCGCTTCCTGGGCGCGCGCCGGAAGGGCGGCAGTCAGGAGCAGGGCTGCAAGCAGTGCCGCCCGCATCATATCAGCCCGCTCACGCCGGTCAGCGAATAGAGGTTCTGCGGCCTGACGAACAGGTCGAAGCCGAGCCGCAAGGCGACCGCCAGAACCAGCAGTGCCAGCAATGCGCGCAGCTGTTCGCCGCGCAGTTTCTGGCCTGCCTTGGCGCCGTATTGCGCACCCGCGACGCCGCCGATCATCAGCACCAGAGCGAGCACGATGTCGACGGTCTGGTTGGTGGTCGAGTGCACCAGCGTGGTGAAGGCCGAAACGACGACGATCTGGAACAGCGACGTGCCGACGACGATGTTGGTCGGCACCTTGAGCAGGTAGATCAGCGCCGGCACCATGATGAAGCCGCCGCCAACGCCCATGATGGCGGACAGAAAACCGATGCCGGCACCGATGCCGAGCACCGGGATGACGGAGACGAACAGCTTCGAGGTGCGGAAGCGCATCTTGAAGGGCAGGCGGTGGATCCAGTTGTGCTGGCCCGATTTCTTCAGCGCCGGCGGCACCCCGCCCTTGGTCAGGCGCAGCGCGTTGACGCTTTCGATCAGCATCAGCCCGCCGACGGTGCCCAAAAAGACGACGTAGAGCAGCGAGATGAACAGGTCGAGCTGGCCAAGCGCGCGAAGCAGCGCAAAGACGAAGCCACCGGCGGCCGAGCCGGCTATGCCGCCGATCAGCAATATGGTGCCGAGCTTGAAGTCGAGCGTACCGCGCTTGAGATGGGCAAGCGCGCCGGAAAAGGACGAGGCGATGACCTGGTTGGCGCCGGTGGCAACCGCGATGGCGGGGGGGATGTTGTAGAAGATCAGGAGGGGCGTGATGAGAAAGCCGCCGCCGACCCCGAACATGCCCGACAGGAAGCCGACCGCCGCGCCCATTGCCAGGAGCACGAACACATTGACCGACATTTCCGCAATCGGGAGATAGATGCCCACCCGTCAGTCTCTGCAAATTGAATTGTTGCCGACGCCCATCCCTGGGAGCTTGTTGGCTACCGGGTACTTGCGCCGACATTGCGGCGAAGTCAAACTTCGCCGAGCACAAACGAAAAATAACTCAATCAGTTAACCCTCCGGTAAAGGCGGGCTGCAGAAAGCTGGTGATGGTGAATTATTTACGCGCCAGCAAAGCCTCGACCAGTGGGCCATCGACCTCGCCGGTGGGGGCCATGGCGTTGTCTTTCTGGAACGCGGCGATGGCGTCCTTGGTCTTCTGGCCCATCACGCCGTCGGGCTTGCCCACCTCGTAGCCGCTCTTGCCGAGGATCGACTGGATGTTCTGCACGGCCTTTTTCATGTCGACCTTGGCGGCCGGCGCGTCCTGCCATGCCTCTGGCACCGCGACCGAGTTGGAGGCAGGGTCCAGTGCCTTGGGCTGCCAAAGTGCTGTCGTCTCCTTGGCGCGCTTGAGCTGGTCGGGGCTGAGTGCCTTGGCGATCTCGTCGCGCTTGGAAGCCGCGTCATTGTCGCCCTGCTTGGCGACCAGCGCGAACCACTTGTAGGACTCTTCGAGGTTCTGCTTCATGCCGACGCCCTTGGCGGCGAGGATGCCGAGATTGAACTGGCTGTCCTTGACGCCGAGTTCGGCCGCACTGACGAACCAGCGGTTGGCCGAGTCGTTGTCGACGGTGCCGTCCGCGCCCATGGCAAGCAGCACGGCCAGATTGTGCATGGCGCTGGCGTTGCCCTGGGCCGCGGCGAGCTGGTACCAGGTCTTGGCCTTGACGGCGTCGCGGTCGACGCCGATGCCCTTCTCATACATGTTGCCGATGCGGTACTGCGCCGGCGCGAAGCCAAGTTCGGCCGACTTTTCGTACCACTGGGCGGCGGCTTTCATGTCCGCGCTTGTGCCGCGTGCTTCGGCGTAGCGTGAGCCGATTTCAAACAGCGCCTTGGCGTCGCCGGCATTGGCCGCATCGCGCAGTGGCGCCGGACCGACAGCTTCGGCCATCAAGGCGGCAGGTGTCGGTGTTGGTTTGATCGCCTCGGTCACTACAGGCTGTGCTGGAATGGACTGCGTGCTGGCATGGTCGAGCATGACATCGGCCGGTGCCGTATCCTGTATCGCCTCGGCGATCATGTCAGGTGCTGCGGCGGGAGCTTGCGCGACCTCGGGCTTTTCGACATTGCGAACCGGAGCGGCAGTTTCCGCGATGGGCTTGGCAGGAGCTGCGACCGCGACCTGGACCGGCTGGGCGGAAGAAGGTGCAACGGTGATGCTTGCCGTTTCGACCGGGTCGTTGAGGAAGGCCTTGCCGAGCTGCATGCCGGCGAGCGCCAGCATTACCGCGCCGACGGCCATGAGAACCGATTTGCGGCGGGACTTGATGAGATCGCCGATGCGCAGCGCGCGCACCGGGCCCTTGAAGTCGGAAGTGCGCTTGAGCGCATCGGCCTCGGCGGCGGCTGCCTGAGCCGCGCGTCGGGCAGCGGCGATGAAGTCGGACTTCGCCGCGTCGGGCTCATTGGGACGCACAATTTCGCCACGCTCGTCGCGGACGCGGCGCATGATGGCGTTGAGGTCAGGTGCACCGGAGCCCGGCTCCAGCGGGCGGTTGGCAATCTTGGGATCGAGCGGCGCGTCGAGCATGACGCTTGGCGCAGGCGTCTCGACGACAGGCTCGGCAGCTACCGCGATAATGGTCTCTTGCTTGGCCTTCTTGCTGGCGAAAGCGCGCGCAAGACCGCCGAGCATCGAGGTCTTGGCCGGCTTTGGCTCTTTCTTGTCCGTGCGGACGACGTCGAAGGCCTCGATCGCAGCGGCCGCTTCGGCGGCTGCCTGTGCCGGGCTACGGGTCGCGCGTTCGCTCTCCAACGGACGTTCGGCTTGATCGGAGCGGCGGCCAAAGGTGGCATTGGCGTCGGGCAGCGGCGCTGGTGCTTCCGAATCGAGCGATGGCGTTTCGCTGAGCGCCAATTTCGGTGCCGGCGACAGCATGGTGGTCGACAACAATTCGGCGACGGAAGCAGGCGCCTCGACAAGTGCCGGCTCGCTGGGTTCGAGTGAACCGAGCCGGTCGACGATCTTGAGCAGCGTGTCGTGGATCGCCTCGAAGGTCTTGCCGTTGCGCTCGTCGGAGCGGCGGGTCAGCGTCTCCAGCGCCTTGAGGTCCTGCGCAAGCCCTGCCACAGCGGCGGTCTCGGTGGTCGAGCCGGAGAAGGAGCGCACAGCATCTTCGGCGGCCTGGCGGGCAGCTTCGACAAGGGCGTGGTGGTTGCCGGCGATCGAGCGTTCGATCTCGTCGATGCGCGGACGGATGTCTTCGAGCTCGGGCAGCGGCGCGCCGGGACGCGCGAGGTGGCTCGACAATTCGCTGACCTGGGCTTCCAGGCTGCGGATCAGGCTCGGGTCGATGCTCGCTACCTGCGCCGCCGACATTTCGATGCGGCCGGAGATGTCTTCGAGACGGGCTTCGAGCCCGCGCATGGCAAGCTCRGTGGCAGGGTCGGCGCGGTTGGTCTCAAGCCGCTGGGCAAAAGCAGTGAAGCGCGCGTCGATGGCTTCCATGATGCCAGACTGATCGGCGACCGGTTGGGCCGCCTGACGGTCGAGGCGTTCGCCCAAATCTTCAAGGCGGCGTTCGAGATCGCGAAACAGCGTGTTGCCATGTTCGAAAGCGTCGCCCTGGCGGCGCTCGAACACCTCGGCGAGCGCATCGAAGCGCTGCTCGATGCCCTGGAAGATGAGGCCGGCATCAGGTGCGGCGGGCGTGCGCTCGATCTTGTCGGCGATCAGCGAGATCTGCCGGCCAAGGCGCTCGACGGCCTGCTCGGGGATTTCGCTGCGCGCGGCGATGCCGTCGACACGATTGGAGAGCTCGTTGAGGCACTCGATGATCTCGGCCGTCGGCTGGTCGGCTGTGATCTCCTCGATCTGGTGGGCAAGGGCTGCGATGCGCACCTCGATCCGCTCGAACGGCTCGGGGTTGAAGTGCGGCGTCTGGGCAGCGACGGTCGATGCGACGATGGCACGCGAGATTTCGTCGAGGCGTTCGTCGATGAGGCTGAACATCTCCTCGCCATGGCTGTCGCGCTGGCGCACGAACTGGTCGACGGCACCAGCAAGTGTGCGGACCTTTTCTTCGATGGAGCGCAGCGACAGCGATTCGGGCAGGTTGTTGACGGCGTCGTTGATCTGTTCGAGGCGGCCAGCGAGCGCTGCAAGGGCAGGATCTGCCGGGCGCTGGCGCGCATCTGCCGACATGCGGTCGGCAAAATCGGTCCAGCGGCGGTCGAAATCGTCCCAGCGGCGATCGACCGAAAGCACTGTCTCTTCGCGCGCCAGATCGCCGAGCGAGCGACGGACCTGTTCGAGTTCGAGGCGCAGCGTGTTGACGCTCTTGTCGTCGCTGCGTTCGGCGAGCGAGTGGATGGCGCCCGACAGCCGCTCCAGCTCAAGCCCGAGTTCGACGGCGTGGGAGCCGGCAGCGCCTGCCTGGCTGGCGCGGTCGATGTCCTTGCGCAGCAGGTCGAATTCGCGTTGCAGCCCAGACGTCATCTGGTGGCGCATCTCTTCGCGCAGCGCGCGCAATTCGTTGGCGATCTTGCCGGCGGCGGCGATGCCGTCTTCCTGGCCGCGGGCGCGGTCGATGTCGCGCGCGATCGTCTGGTAGGGCCGTTCGTAGGGTGCGCTGCGGCCAAACTCGCCGCGCGGCGTGTAGCCGGCCGGGGGCGTTTGCCGTTGSGGCGCGCGGTAGGATTCGGCAGCTTCCTCGCGCGTGCGTTCGAGCCGCGCTTCGAGATTTTCCAAGGAGCGGTTGAGCTGGTCGAGCGAAGCATGCGGGCGGCGCTGCCTGCCTTCATTCAGGGTGTCGAGATAGGACCGCTTGTTGTTCATCGAAACGCCCGTTGGTCAGAGTGCTGGTGCTGGAACCAGAAGTCTCAAATCCTTGCCGGGAACAGAGGCGCGAGATGCCACGGAACTGGGTTTCCTGAGGCCTTTCGCCGCCTTCCGAAACCGTGAACAATCCAATACATGATGCTCACGGGGGAACCGACACGGGTACATTTCCCTCAACGTGGTAAACAAGCTCTTAACCAAGCTTAAGAAACTGCGACGTTGTGTAACCACCGGAACGGTCAAATCGGCCAGATTTCCCTTGCGTAGGGTAGGCGGTGTCGTTATAGCATTTACGTAAACGTAAGACGTGTGCAGATCGCCGTCTTAAGGAAGCATTTACATAGAAACCACGATCGGAAGCCCCGCCCCCTGCGGCTTCCATCAGAGCACTGGCCGGCTCTGCCGCCGTGCTCGCAATTGGGGATTGCAGAGAAGATGATGAAGCTTGTGTCGGTCGCCGACGTTGCGGCCAATGAAAACAATCTTTCCAGCGAGGACTATGTCCGCATTGGAGAGATGGCGAAGCAGTATGGCGTGACGTTGCGGACGTTGCGCTTTTACGAAGACAAGGGGTTGCTCAACCCCAAGCGTGAGGGTGCGACGCGCCTTTACACCCGTCGCGACCGTGCGCGGCTGAAGCTGATCCTGCTCGGCAGGAAGGTTGGTTTCTCGCTGCGTGACGTCAAGCAGATGATCGACCTGTACGATCCGACCGGCACCAACGCCAAGCAGCTGCGCCTGACGCTCGACAAGTCGGACAAGCAGCTCGGCCGCCTGCACAAGCAGCGCCAGTTGCTCGACGAAGCGATCGGCGAGCTGACCGACCACATGGCGACCGTCCGCCAGTTGCTGGCCGAGCGCACCACCATCCAGGCCAGCGCCGCAAGCTGATATCAAAGCTGTTTGCTTATTTGAAAACGACCCGGCGAGGGAGACTTCGCCGGGTCGTTTTGCGATTGGTGGATTGCGGTCTGATGGGGGTGGCGCGCTCAATGGAGCGGCTCATACCGAGCCTTTTCTGTTCCTGGGTGCTGCCATCCGTCACCGTGGCAGCCTCGGGCGCGCGAGATCCGCAGCAGCCATTTTCTGCACCGTCTTTGATCTCGGAGATTGTCGGGAACCCATGCCGTGATGTCGATGAGGGTTACAG
>NZ_JBFUKO010000011.1:0-31964 GCF_056400805.1 Aminobacter sp. P4_H6_2 | reverse complement strand
GATCTCCTGCTGGGTGATGAGCCCCCAAGCCCGGGCCTTGCGGCGGCTGGCGGTGAAAGCCGAGGCGACTGAGCGGGGCAAGAACACCGAGCGGGGCGCGAACGTCGCGCCACATATTATCAATCGGAAGGCACGGCCTCGCGCCCCGCTTCCCGAACTTTTCATGAGCAATAGCCAGACCGGAAACGGGGCGTGGCGGTGAATAAGCTTGGCTCCTTCGCCCCGTTTACGGGGAGAAGGTGCCGGCAGGCGGATGAGGGGCGGTGCGAAATTGCAAAATTTAGTGCTGCCCCTCACCCGGCCCTTCGGGCCACCCTCTCCCCGTAAACGGGGCGAGGGAAAACAAAAAACCGCCGGAGCTTGGCACTCCGGCGGCTTGTTTCACATGAATCGCGCGAAAAACTTACGCGGCGAGGTCACGCAGGACGTACTGCAGGATGCCGCCGTTCTTGTAGTAGTCGAGCTCATCGAGCGTATCGATGCGGCACAGGATCGGAACGTCCTTCACCGAACCGTCGGCGAAAGTGATCTTGGCGACCATCTTCTGGCGCGGCTTGATCGTCTCGAGGCCGTCGATGGTCACCTGCTCGTCGCCCTTGAGGCCAAGCGTCTTCCACGACGTGCCTTCTTCGAAGGTGAATGGGATCACGCCCATGCCGACCAGGTTCGAGCGGTGGATGCGTTCGAACGACTGGGCGATGACGGCGCGCACGCCGAGCAGGTTGGTGCCCTTGGCGGCCCAGTCGCGCGACGAGCCGTTGCCGTATTCGACGCCAGCGAAGATGACCAGCGGCACGCCTTCGGCGCGGTACTGCATCGCCGCGTCGTAGATCGGCAGCTCTTCCTTGGACGGATAGTGGAAGGTGTAGCCACCTTCGCGGCCGTTTTCGCCCAGCATGTGGTTGCGGATGCGGATGTTGGCAAACGTGCCGCGCATCATCACCTCATGGTTGCCACGACGCGTGCCGTACTGGTTGAAGTCGGCAACGCCAACGCCATTGTCGCTCAGGTACTTGCCGGCGGGCGACGCCGCCTTGATCGAACCGGCCGGGGAGATGTGGTCGGTGGTGATCTTGTCGCCGAACAGGCCGAGCACGCGCGCGCCCTCGATCTTGCCGATCTTGGCAGGCTTCGAGCCCATGCCGACGAAGTAGGGCGGGTTCTGAACGTAGGTCGACTTGTCGTCCCAGGCATAGGTCTGGCCTTCCGGCGCCTGCACGTTCTGCCAGTTCTCGTCGCCCTTGAAGACGTCGGCATATTTGCGGGCAAACAGCTCGCGGGTGACGTTTTCGGCGATGAACTGGTCGATCTCGACATTGGTCGGCCAGATGTCCCTCAGGAACACCGGGTTGCCGTCACGATCCTCACCGAGCGGCTCGGTGGTCAGGTCCTTGGTGACCGAACCGGCGAGCGCATAGGCAACCACCAGCGGCGGCGAGGCGAGATAGTTCGCCTGCACGTCGGGCGACACGCGGCCTTCGAAGTTGCGGTTGCCCGAAAGCACAGCCGCACCGATCAGGCCCTTGTCGTTGATCGTCTTGGAGATCGGCGCCGGCAGCGGGCCGGAATTGCCGATGCAGGTCGTGCAGCCGAAGCCGACGAGGTTGAAGCCGATCTGGTCGAGCTCCTTTTGCAGGCCGGCCTTCTCCAGATATTCGGCGACGACCTGCGAACCAGGCGCCAGCGACGTCTTGACCCAAGGCTTCTGCTTGAGGCCGAGCCGGTTGGCGTTGCGGGCGAGCAGGCCGGCACCGATCAGCACGCTCGGGTTCGAGGTGTTGGTGCAGGACGTGATCGCCGCGATCACCACGTCGCCATGGCCGAGGTCGAAGTCAGCGCCTTCAACGGCATAGCGCTTCGACTGGTCGACGGTCTTTTTGTATTCGGCTTCGAGAGCGGTGGCAAAGCCCGCAGCGATGCCTTCGAGCGGAATGCGGCCTTCGGGACGCTTGGGACCGGCCATCGAGGGAACGACGGTTTCGAGGTCGAGCTCGAGCAGGTCGGTGAAGACGGGATCGGCCGAGCCGGTGTCGCGCCACATGCCTTGCGCCTTGGAATATTCCTCGACGAGCGCGATGCGGTTTTCAGCGCGGCCCGACATGTTGAGGTAGCGGATGGTCTCGGAATCGACCGGGAAGAAGCCGCAGGTCGCGCCATATTCGGGCGCCATGTTGCCGATGGTGGCGCGGTCGGCCAGCGTCATGTTGGACAGGCCCGGGCCGAAGAACTCGACGAACTTGCCGACGACGCCCTTCTTGCGCAGCATCTGGGTGACGGTCAGCACGAGATCGGTCGCGGTGACGCCTTCCTTGAGCTTGCCGGTCAGGCGGAAGCCGATGACCTCGGGCAAGAGCATCGAGACCGGCTGTCCGAGCATCGCGGCTTCCGCCTCGATGCCGCCGACGCCCCAGCCCAGAACGCCCAGGCCGTTGACCATGGTGGTGTGCGAGTCGGTGCCGACGCAGGTGTCGGGATAAGCGGTGGTTTCGCCGTCTTCGGTGTTCGTCCAGACGGTCTGGGCGAGGTATTCGAGGTTGACCTGGTGGCAGATGCCGGTGCCGGGCGGCACGACGCGGAAGTTGCGGAACGCCTGCTGGCCCCACTTCAGGAACTTGTAGCGCTCTTCGTTGCGCTCATATTCGAGCTCGACGTTGCGGGCAAAGGCAAGCGGCGTGCCGAACTCGTCGACGATGACCGAGTGGTCGATGACCAGGTCGACAGGCACCAGCGGGTTGATCTTCTGCGGATCGCCGCCGAGCGCGGCAAGGCCGTCACGCATGGCAGCGAGGTCGACAACAGCCGGAACGCCGGTGAAATCCTGCATCAGAACGCGGGCCGGACGATAAGCGATCTCGACGCCGGCAGTGCCCTTGTCGGTCAGCCAGCCGGCAACAGCCTGGATGGCTTCCTTGGTGACGGTGCGGCCGTCTTCGTTGCGCAAAAGGTTTTCGAGCAGCACCTTCATCGAATAAGGCAGCTGCGAAATGCCGGTCAGGCCGTTCTTCTCGGCCTCGATGAGGCTGTAATAGACATAGTCGGTGCCAGCAGCGGTAAGGGTGCGGCGGCAATTAAAACTGTCGAGTGATTTGGACACGTGCGATCCATCCTTGTCTGTTCAGCCTACGCGGGAACGGACTCCGATGGCATGCAATCACGCGCAAAGGTGCGGGTACGGCCATTTCCGCTGTCCGGTCCCAAGCAACCCGAGCCGTTCAAGGCGGCGCGTGCGCTGGTTCGGCGCAAATTCTGTTTCCATGCCGACCGCTGGCATGGTCGAGTGGCATATAGAGAATTTATTGGAATAGTTCTAGACCGAGATTCGCCTATTTTGCCGCAACGCAAAGTGGCGGCGACAAGACTTTCGGCGATGGAGAACAAATGCGGCTGATCGCCGAAAATCTAAGCGGAGAACGCGGCGGCGAGGCAGTATTTGCCGGTATCGGCTTTTCGCTCGAGGATGGTGCCGCCCTTGTCGTCACCGGCCCCAACGGCTCGGGCAAGTCGACGCTTCTGCGCGTCATTGCCGGTCTGTTGCCGCATATAGTTGGGCGAATCGCTGTCGAGGGCGGCGGCGAGGAATTTTCGACAGTGACTTTGGCCTGCCACTATCTCGGCCACCAGAACGCCATGAAGTCTGCCCTCACCGTCAGCGAAAACCTCGTCTTCTGGCGCGAGTTTTGCGGCGACGGCAAGCTCGGCATCTCAGATGCGCTCGAAGAGGTCGGGCTTGGCGGCCTCGGCCACCTGCCCTTCGGCTATCTCTCGACCGGCCAGAAGCGCCGCGCCGCGATCGCCAAGCTTTTGATCAGCCACCGCCCCGTCTGGCTGCTCGACGAACCCACCGCCGGCCTCGACAAGGCCTCGGAAGCGCAATTCGCCGAGCTGATGAAGGCACATTGCGCGGCAGGCGGCATCATCATCGCCGCGACGCACCTGCCGCTGGGATTGGTGGGCGCTGAGACGCTGGAGATGGGGCGGATGCATGTTTGAAAACTCCGCGCACCAACTTTTCAGCCCGCGCTTGCGGACGAAAAGGCGGCACCTTTCATGCTAGCCCTCTATCTTCGCGATCTGCGCATGGGCATCCGCTCCGGCGGCGGGGCGCTGACGGGCGTGCTGTTTTTCCTCGCGGTGATCGTCACCATCCCCTTCGGCGTCGGCCCCGACCTCAACCTGCTCGCCCGCATCGGCCCGGCGATTCTTTGGATCGGCGCCCTGCTTGCCAGCTTGCTCGGGCTCGACCGGCTGTTTCAGGCCGACCGCGAGGACGGCTCGCTCGACCTTCTGGTGCTCAACGCCGACCGGCACATGCTGGCGCTGACTGTGTTCGTCAAATGCCTCGCGCACTGGACGGCAAGCGTACTGCCGCTGGTCATCGCGGCTCCGCTGCTCGGCCTTTTCATGAACATGTCGCCGCTCGGCATTGGGGCCGCAGCGCTCACGCTGCTTGTCGGCACGCCTGCCATCGTCTTCATCGGCGCAGCCGGTGCGGCGGTCACCGTTGCCTTGCCGCGCGGCGGCCTGCTGATCTCGGTGCTGGTGCTGCCGCTGGTCATCCCGGTGCTGATCTTCGGCGTGACGGCGGCATATGGCGCAGTCAACGATCCCGACCCGTTCACCCCGCCCTTCATGATCCTGTGCGCGCTGACCATGTTTTTGGCCGTCATCGGCCCGCTGGCGGCGGCGGTCGCGCTACGCTCGGGCACGGACTGATCACGATCGCTTCAACTATTACGGTGCGGCGCGGCGTCCGATTGCCTAGCGTCACACCCACGGCTAAGTGAAGGGCCATGCTCGGATACAGCGACATGAACGAATATTGCCAGGATGCTCGATGAGCGCGCACGCTCTTTATGTAACTGCTGCCTATGGCGTTTCGGCATTGGCCATCGCCGGACTGATCCTGTGGATCCTCGCTGACCAGCGCGCCCGCAAGCGCGAACTGGCCGAACTCGAGGCGGCAGGCCACCGCCGCCGTTCCGACCGGGTAAAGCAATCATGAGCACCGAAACCGAAAAGCCGGCGCGTCCGCGCAAACTCATCGTGCTGCTGCCACTGCTGCTGTTTCTGGTACTCGCCGGCGTTTTCCTGATGCAGCTTTTGTCCGGCCGCGACCTGTCGGTCGTACCCTCGGCCCTGATCGGACACACAGCACCCAAGACCGAGTTGCCGCCTTTGGAAGGTATTTCGCTTCCTGGCCTGAACTCGGCTGAATTCATCGGCAAGGTGACGCTGGTCAATGTCTGGGCGTCGTGGTGCGCGCCTTGCCGCGAAGAACATCCGGTCATCGTCGGCCTGTCCAAGGACGAGCGCCTGACCATCATGGGCCTGAACTACAAGGACAAGGCGGAGAACGCGCGCCGTTTCCTCGGCGATCTCGGCAATCCCTATGACGCGGTTGGCGTCGACCCCAACGGCCGCGCGGCAATCGACTGGGGCGTTTACGGGATTCCTGAGACCTTCCTCGTCGGCAAGGATGGCAAGATCGCCTTCAAGCATGTCGGCCCGCTGACGCCCGAAGCCGTAGCGACGACGCTGATGCACGAGATCGAAAAGGCGGTCGCCGCTTCCCAATAAGTCGCGGCGCGGGTTAGTCTGCCCGCCATGCCCGATAGCGATCTCCCCTCCCGCGTTCGCAGCCATTTTCACAACCAGGCCGACGCCTGCGACCAGCTCGGTTCGCCATTCACGGCGCGATTGTGCCGGGTGCTGGCGAGCGTCCTCGACGATCAAAGCGCGGTCGGGCGCAAGGTGCTTCGCTGGCCTGGCGATCCACGCGCCGATGCGCTTGCCTTGAGGCTCTGCGGTGGGCTGCACGCACTGCTGCTGTCTGGCGCCGACGCCGAGCTGGCAAAGATCTACCCGCCTGAGACAGCCGATGATCTGGCCATCGCTTCGGCCATACCAAACGCCCTCGCACGCAACGAGGCTCACCTGCTTGAGATGCTCGAGAGCGCGCCGCAGACAAACGAGATTGCTCGTGCTGCCATGCTGCTGCCAGGTTTTTTGGCGATTGCCAGGGAAAGCGGCCTGCCGCTGGAACTGGCCGAGATCGGCTCAAGCGCCGGGCTCAACCTTCTCTTCGACCGGTTTCACTATCGCTACGGGGAAAAGGATTGGGGCGTTGCCTCACCGGTGCAGCTCGCGCCCGATGTCAGAGGACTGGTGTTGCCGCTATCGGGCGAGCTGCGGGTCATTGACCAGGCCGGCTGCGATATCGCACCGATTCGCATTTCGGATCAGGCGCAGCGGCTGAGGCTTCGAGCCTATGTCTGGGCCGACCAGAGATTGCGGCTTGAGCGACTCGATGCGGCGATCAGCCTCGCCGCACAGGAACAGCCAGCATTGGTGAAGCAAGGTGCCGCGGAATTTCTGCAGCAGCGGCTTTCGGCGCGAAGGCCGGATGCAGCCTTCGTGCTGTTTCACTCGATCATGTGGCAATACATGCCACCAGCAACGCGTGCCAGGATTGTCGAGCTTCTGGAGGCGGAAGGTGCGGCGGCGGATGCCGGATCGCCTCTCTATTGGCTCCGGATGGAGCCGCTGGCAGCGGGCGATCCCTACGCCACGCTCAGCCTGACATCATGGCCGGGCGGCACCACGAGGGCGCTCGCCCGCTGCGATTATCACGGACGCTGGATAGAGTGGCTCGGTTAAGCCGAAGCTCAGCCGTAAACCTGCTTGTAGGCCTGAAACAGCATCTCGCTGCGGTCGGCGCGCATGTCGGCCAGGTCACGGCCGGAGAAGCCGTCGATCTCGGCGACAAGGCGCTTGTAGTGCTTGCGCTTGGAAGCGCTTTCGCGGGCACGGGTCAGAAGGCTGTCAAAAAACATGGCTTGTTCCTTTCATCATGCCGCTTTTCGCGGCGCGATATGACCTCCCTGATCAATCTGAAGATGACATAGGAATTGCCGCGCCGCAAAATAAGATGCTGCAATGCAGCAATGCGTAACGCGCATAACAGGTTAACGGGGCTTAACGCCCTGTGTAGCCGGCCCTATTAGGCTACCACATGGTCTTGCGGTAGGACTCGTCGAGCGAGCGATCGAGCGCCTCGGCATTTTCGGCCAGCGCCAGCTGGTCGCGCAGGATCTGCCCCAATGTCGGCAGACTGGCCCGGTCTGGCCAGGTCGCGGGCGCCCATAGCTCCGAACGCATGAACGCCTTGGCGCAGTGCATGTAGACCGCCTTGACGGCAACCACCATGACAGTGACCGGAGGCTTGCCCTCGGCGGCGAGCTGCTCGCGCAATGCGAGATCGGCGGTGAGGCGCGCCTCGCCATTGATACGCAGCGTCTCGTTCATGCCGGGAATGAGGAACAGCAGGCCGACCGCCGGGTTGGCGATGACGTTTTCGAGCGTATCGAGCCGGTTATTGCCCGGCCGGTCGGGAATGGCGATGGTGACATCGTCCAGCACGGCAACGAAACCCGGTCTGTCGCCCTTGGGCGTGACATCGGCATTGCCCTTGTCGTCGGACGAGCCGACCAGCACGAAAGGGCTGCGCGCCAGGAAACTTTTGGCGTGATGATCGAGGTGGCGGAGTTCCTTCTTCACCGCGCCGTCGCCGGGCGCCCGGTAATGCTGGCGCAGGGACTCGCGGTCGGCGATGAACTCCATGATTCCCCCTATTTCGACGAATGATCGTCCAGCGAATGGCGCATGATCAGCGGCATCTGGCTGAAGGTGAACAAAAGCGTGATCGGCATGATGCCCCACACCTTGAACGTTACCCAGGCGTCGGTCGAAAACGAGCGCCATACCACTTCATTGACCACGGCCAGGAACAGGAAGAACAAGCCCCAGCGAAAGGTCAGCTTGCGCCAGCCCTCGGCATCGAGCCGGAAGGCGGAGGCAAAGACGTAGCCGAGCAGTGACTTGCCGAAAAACAGGCCGCCAAGCAGAATCACGCCGAACAGCGTATTGACGATGGTCGGCTTCATCTTGATGAAAATATCGTCCTGAAGGTAAAGCGTCAGTGCGCCGAAGACGAAGACGACGACGCCCGACACCAGCGGCATGATCGGCAGCGAACGGGTGAGCAGCCACGACGCGATCAGGGCAATCGCGGTTGCCGCCATGAACAGGCCGGTGGCTATGAAGATCGGTCCGCCCATTTCGGCCAAGGTCGGGAAATGCGACGCCAGCCATTCGCCGCGCGCATTGGCAAAGAAGAAAACGACAAGCGGCCCGAGCTCCAGCACCAGCTTGAGGATCGGGCTGACCTCTTCTTTCTTGGTCGTCGGGTCCGAAGGATCACGTTCGAGGATCGGTGCGTTCATAGGTCAGGCGACTCCTGCGATCGCCTTGGCGAAATCGCTTGCCGAAAAGGGTTCGAGATCGTCGACCTGTTCGCCGACGCCGATGAAATAGACCGGCAGCTTATGCTTGGCGGCGATTGCGACCAAAATACCGCCACGCGCCGTGCCGTCGAGTTTTGTCATCACCAGGCCGTTCACACCTGCGATATTGCGGAAGATCTCAACCTGGTTGAGCGCGTTCTGGCCGGTGGTGGCGTCGACCGTCTGCAGCACCGTATGCGGTGCCTCAGGGTCGAGCTTGCCGAGCACGCGCACGATCTTTTCGAGTTCGGCCATCAGCTCGGTCTTGTTTTGCAAGCGCCCGGCGGTGTCGATGATTAGGACGTCCGAGCCGGCCTCCTTGGCCTTTTCGAACGCGTCATAGGCAAGACCAGCGGCATCAGCGCCAAGCTTCGAGGCGATGACAGGCGAGTTCGTGCGCTCGCCCCAGATCTTGAGCTGTTCGATGGCCGCGGCGCGGAACGTGTCGCCGGCGGCCAGCATCACTGATAGCCCGCCCTCGGTCAGTTTTGCCGCGAGCTTGCCGATGGTCGTGGTCTTGCCGGTGCCGTTGACGCCGACGACCAAAATGACATGCGGCTTGTGCGACAGGTCGAGCTCCAGCGGCAACGCCACATGCGTCAGGACCTTTTCTATCTCGACGGCCATGATCGAGCGGACCTCATGGTCGGACACGTCCTTGCCGTAGCGGCTGGCGGCAAGCGAATCGGTGACGCGAAGGGCTGTCTCGACGCCGAGGTCGGCGCGGATCAGCAYGTCTTCGAGGTCCTGCAGCGTGTCTTCGTCGAGCTTTCGCTTGGTGAAGATGCCAGCGATGTTGCCCGACAGCTCCTTCGACGAGCGCGACAAGCCCTGACGCAGGCGCTGGAACCAGCTGACTCTCGGCGCGGGCGCGGCAGCCTCGACAATCTCGGCCTTCTGCTCGACCTTCTTGCTGACCGTGACCTTGCCGGCAGCGGTTTTCGGCGCGGGCGACACGGCCGATTGTTCGGCGACGGATGACGGCTGGGCGTCCTCTCCCCCCTTGAGGGGGAGATGGTCCGAAGGACCAGAGGGGGTTGTCTCGGCAGTGCTCGGTGCTGGTCGGGTGGCCTCGGCCTGCGCCGCACCTGACGATTCGGCGACCCCACCCGACCGCTGCGCGGCCACCCTCCCCTCAAGGGGGAGGGGAATCGCAGGCGCAAGCTCCACAGCCTCGACGGCCGGCTCCGGCTTTACAGGCGCGACCGGCTCGATTTCAGGCGCACGCATCGCCGGCGGCGTTTCGGACGGCTCCGGCTGGTACGGAATTTCTTCAGGCTGATCCGGTTCAGCCGGCTCGGTCGGCAGAATGGGGATTTCCACCGGAAGCGGTTCGGGCTCGACCGGGGTCGACTCCGGGACCAGCGGCTCAGCGGGCTTTTCGGGTGCAGGCTCCGGCACTTCAGGCGCAGGCGCAGGTTCATCCGGCGCGACCTCCTCTCCCCCCTTGAGGGGGAGATGGTCCGAAGGACCAGAAGGGGTCGTCTCGGCAGTGCTCGGCGCCGACGATCCGGCGACCCCGACTTCGTCGATCGACCCTCCCCTCGAGGGGGAGGGAGACTCAAGCGCAGGCTTCAACGCTTGAAGCGCGTCGAAATTCAGCGGCGGCAGGACCTCGTCCTCTGCCGGCTGCTGTGGAGCTTCCTTCTTGCCGAAGGAAAAGACTTTCTTGATGAACCCGAATGCCATGCGGTCGCTTTCGTCAGGCCGCGCGTGCGGCGGCCGGTGCCGCTGTCAGCCGCTCGCCGTCATGTCCGGCGATGTCGACCTCTATGATTTCGCCCGGCGCACCCTGATCGAGCGCAACAAGCGTGAAGCCTTCCGTGCGACCAAGCCCTTCGCGCTCGACAAGCACCTGTTGGCGCGAGCCCGTCAGGCTTTCGAGATGGCGCTGGTAGGCTGTCTCGCCGGCAGCGCGCAGCTGTGCCGCGCGCTTCTTGACGATCTCGCGCCGGACCTGCGGCATGCGCGCGGCGGGCGTGCCTTCGCGCGGCGAAAACGGGAAGACGTGGAGATGGGTCAGCCCGCACTCATCGACGATCCGGATCGAATTTTCGAACATCTCGTCGGTCTCGGTCGGGAAACCGGCGATGATGTCGGCGCCGAAGACGATGTCGGGGCGCAGCTTGCGCACGTCCTGGCAGAACTGGATCGACTGGTCGCGCAGATGGCGGCGCTTCATGCGCTTCAAGATCATGTCGTCGCCCGACTGCAACGACAGATGCAGATGCGGCATCAGCCGGTTTTCGGTTGCGATGGCTTCGAGCAAATCTTCGTCGGCCTCGATCGAATCGATGGAGGAAAGGCGCAACCGGCGCACGTCGGGCACCTGCCGCAGGATCGTCTTGACCAGCTTGCCCAGGCGCGGCGCGCCCGGCAGGTCAGCACCGTAGCTGGTCATGTCGACGCCAGACAGCACCACTTCGGCATAACCGTTGCCGGCAAGTCGCTTGATCTGCTCGACAACGGCTCCCATCGGCACCGAGCGCGAATTGCCCCGGCCATAAGGGATGATGCAGAAGGTGCAGCGATGGTCGCAGCCATTCTGGACCTGCACGAAAGCGCGCGCCCGGCCCTCGATGGCGTCGACCATATGGCCAGCGGTCTCGCGCACGGAAAAAATGTCGTTGACGCGGGCCTTTTCAGAATCGTTGACGCCGAAGTCGGGCAGCGCCCGGTAATTGTGCGCCTTGAGCTTTTCCTCATTGCCAAGCACGAGGTCGACTTCCGCCATATCTGCAAAGGCGGCCGGATCGGTCTGCGCGGCACAGCCGGTCACGATGATGCGCGCTTCGGGGTTTTCGCGGCGCGCCTTGCGGATCGACTGCTTGGCCTGGCGCACGGCTTCGCTTGTGACCGCACAGGTGTTGAAGATCACCGCCCCGCCCTTGAGCTCTTCCAGCCCCGCGGCCTTGGCCTCGCGCTTCATCACCTCGGATTCGTAGGTGTTGAGGCGGCAGCCGAAAGTGACGACGTCGACTGCCATCAGGCGACGTCCTGCTGGTCGCGGGTCCAGGCGCCAGTAGCCGGATCGAAAAGCCCGGAGAACTCCCACTCGGCCGGACCGGTCATGACGACATGGTCGTCGGCGCGCCAGTCGATCTTGAGCGTGCCGCCGCTCGGCACGGTGACGGTGACCGTGCGGCCGGTGCGGCCGGTGCGCGCGGCGCTGACCGCAGCAGCACAGGTTGCCGAACCGCAAGCCAGCGTCAGGCCGGCACCGCGCTCCCAGGTGCGCAGGTTCAGCGTCTCGCGCGAAGTCACCTGAGCAATCGAGATGTTGGCGCGCTCGGGGAAAATCGGATGGTTTTCGAGCAGCGGACCGAAACGGTCGAGGTCGTAGGACCACACATCCTTGTCGACCCAGAAGATGGCGTGCGGATTGCCCATCGAGGCGACCGAGGGTGAATGCAGCACCGGCGCATCGATCGGCCCGATCTGCAGCTCGATCATGCGCGTGTCGTGGAATTCCTCGGCGAGCGGAATGTCCTGCCAGCCAAAACGGGGGACGCCCATGTCGACAGAGATCGAACCATCGTCATGCTCTTCGGCATTGAGAATGCCGGCGATGGTCTCGAAGGTGAACAGCTTCTCACCGGTCTCGGCGGCCAGCGCCTGGACGACGCAGCGCATGCCGTTGCCGCAGGCCTGCGCCTTGGAGCCGTCGGAATTGATGATCTCGATATAATTGGCGGTGCCTGATGTGCGCGGGTCGTGGATCGCCATGATCTGGTCGAACTTGGTCGCCGCATCGGCGTTCAACGCCACAGCTGCGGCAGGCGCAACGCGGTCCGCGCGGCCGCGCATGTCGGCAACGATGATCTCGTTGCCGAGCCCGTTCATCTTGGCGAATGGGGCCATATTGGCCATGGTGGAAATTTCTCGCGGCTGTTTGGCGCCTATATGGCGGAAACGTCTCCGAATTACCAGTCTTGGCGGGCCGGGCCAAGACTTGCGACAATTTTGCAACAAATTCCGATGCAAACCCTATTTTAACCATATGCGGTTGAAATTGTGCCAACTTCGCCGCTTTACAGGCGAACTGTCGATCGCGCGGGGGCGCCCCCAGAACTGCCCCACGGAGGGAATGCAATGGCTTTTTCGAAAACCGGCCTGCTGGCCGCATCGCTGGTGGCGCTTTTGGCGGCTGCCGGCTGTAACAGCACGCGCCTTTCGTCGATGGACACCCAGCCGGCTCCGCTGCCCGCAGCACCCGCCGGCACCGTGACCAGCGGTCAGTTGCCACCGCCCTCAGCACCTGGTGCGGCAGGCGCATCGCAATTCCCGGCAGCGCCGCAGCAGCAGACCCAGGTCGCGGCCCTGCCCGCCGACGGCGGCGCCGCCGCAGCCAACGCACCCGACCTGACCGCAACGAGTGTTGCTGGCGTGTGGAGCGCTTCGGTTTCCGGCCAGAGCTGCAAGGTGGCAACGCCGCAGACCAAGTTCGGCCAGGGTTTCCGCGCTGGCCCGCTGCGCTGCCCGGCACCGATCGACGGCGTCAAGTCGTGGAACGTCGCCGGCAAGCAGCTGACGCTTTACGATGAAGGCGGGGCGTCGCTGGCCAGGCTGTATTCGTCGGGTGAAGGCCGCTTCGACGGCCAGACCTCGAACGGCCTGCCGATCTCGCTCCACCGCTAGTATAAAAGGCAGGTCTTCGAATTCGTGCCAGAGTGACCCATGCATCTGCGTGACGGCCTACAGACCCATGTGACCGTCAGGCAGCGCTATGACCATCTGGTCGAATTGGGCAGCGTTCGCCGCGATCCCGCGCAACTGACGATCGTTGCGGCACTCGACCGGCTGATCGACGAGATTTCCGACAAGAGGCTGGCGCGCAAGTCGAGCGCGCTGGGCTGGCTGTTTGCCAAGCGCAAGCCGCGCCACGAGCCGGTGAAGGGTCTCTACGTCCATGGCGGCGTCGGCCGCGGCAAGACCATGCTGATGGACATGTTCTTCGAGCTCGTGCCGKTCAAGCACAAGCGCCGCGTCCATTTCAACGACTTCATGGCCGATGTGCACGACCGCATCCAAAAGCAGCGCGCGGCACGCAAGAACGGCACCTCACGGGACGATGACCCGATCCCGCCGGTGGCCGCGGCCCTTGCCGAAGAAGCCTGGGTGTTGTGCTTCGACGAATTCTCGGTCACCGACATCGCCGACGCGATGATCCTGTCGAGGCTGTTTTCGGCGCTGTTTGGCCTCGGCGTCGTGCTTGTCGCCACCTCCAACGTCGCGCCCCGCGATCTTTACCGCGACGGACTCAATCGCCAGCTGTTCTTGCCGTTCATCGGCATGCTCGAACAGAACGCCGTGGTGCTCAACCTCGATGCCGACACCGACTACCGGCTGGAAAAGCTCGACCGCGTGCCGGTCTACCTGACCCCGCTCGGCGAAGCGGCCGACCGGGCGATGGACAAGGCCTGGGCGAAGGTGACCCACGGCGTGACCGCCGAGCCGGCCATCGTCGCAGTCAAGGGCCGCAAGGTGCATGTGCCGGCAGCGGTCGACGGATGCGCGCGCTTTTCCTTCGCCGATCTGTGCGAAAAGCCGCTCGCGGCACGCGACTATCTGGCGATCACGGCGAAATATCCGACTGTTTTTGTCGATCATGTGCCTGTCATGGCCGAAGCCAACCGCAATGAGGCCAAGCGTTTCATCCTGCTGATCGATACGCTTTATGACCAGCATGCGCGGCTGGTGCTGAGTGCTGCGGCAACGCCCGACAAGCTTTATGCCGGCAAGCGCGGCCACGAGGCCTTCGAATTCGACCGGACCTCGTCGCGCCTGATCGAGATGCAGGGAGCCGAATGGCTCGATGAGTGGGCCGAAAAGCATTCGAAACCGGCAACGTCCCTGGCCGGATAAGACGGGCCCGTCGTCAGGCGCGCACTGTCTGCGTGCCTGTCCGGTCGTCCGACCCAGGGTTCCCATAACGCGTGGTCGCGGCCAGCAGCACGCCCAGCATCAGCCCGTTGAGCATATGCCACATGAAATGCGTGCCGATCGGCATGGCGTCGCAGACCAGCGGGTCGATGACGCGGCAGGTGACGGAAGCGACAAAGATCGCGGCGGCAGCGATATTGTACCAGCCGGCACGGTTGCCTTTGGCGATCACCACGCAACCAAAGAAGATCAGCGCCAGGAACGGCGGCAGGTATCCGGTGGTGCCATTGGAGGCGGCGCGCAGCCAGTCCGGCACCATGAAGGTGACAAAGCCGACCGCGATGTAGAAACCAAAGAAGATGCCAAGCGCCCTCGGCCACGCCATGCCGGCGAAGCGGCGCAGGTTGAACAAAGTATAGGCAAGCGTGAAACCGGCGATGGGCAGGATGTCGGCCCATTTGGTGGCTTCGGTGGCGAAGGTGTGAAACAGCGTCGAGCCGACGCCGATCGCCACCACCCACCAGCCCAGCACCTCGGCGAAGGCACCTGCCTTGAGTCGCCGCGCTTCGTAGACACCCCACAGGCCAGCTGCGAAAAAGGCGAGATTGCTCAAGGCGTTGAGCGGTTCGGCCCAAAGCCCGATATCGCTACGCTCGCAATAGAGGTCGAGATGTTGGCTGAGCTGTTCCAGCATTGAAATCTCCCTCGCCGGTTTCCGAATTCTAACCCGAACGGGGTATTTTCGATAAGAAATTCCACGACTCGAAGCTGACGCTGCGGAAATGCAATCTAGCTAAAATTTCACCGCAACGTGACTTCCCGTTGAATGGCGCATCTGCCACATATTTCAGCAACCAAAAGAAAAAGCCGGTGACGCCGGCCGAGGAACTGGATTGGTCATGGAGTTTCGCAGATCTTTTCGGCTGGCAGCGGTGGCGCTGGCCGTTGCCGGGTTTACCGGCACAACGCATGCCGAACCCACGACACGTCCTCTCGGCGTTATCGAGCTCTTCACCAGCCAGGGCTGCAACTCCTGTCCGCCAGCTGATGAGCTGTTTGCGAAATTCGCCGCCCAGGACGACATCGTGGCGCTTGCCTATCACGTCACCTATTGGGACTATCTCGGCTGGCAGGACAAGCTGGCGAGCACCGACAATACCGAGCGCCAATACGCCTATATGCGCGCCTTCGGCTCACGCTCGGTCTACACGCCCCAGGCCGTCATCAACGGCCGCACCCATGTCAACGGCGCCAAGCGCGAGGAAGTGACTGGCGCGCTCGACAACCTTGCCAAGACCGGACAGGGCATGAATGTCGACGTCAAGGTCACCGAAAATGGCGACACCTACACCATCGACGTCGGCGAAGCCAAAGGGGCGAACAATGCCGCCCATGTCGTGGTCGTGCACTACCAGCCGCCGCAGGTCGTCGACCTCCAGAAAGGCGAAAACAAGGGCCGCAGCGTCACGTACTGGAATGCCGTCACAGACCTGCACACAGCCGGCATGTGGCACGGCAAGGCACAGCGTTTTGAACTGCCTAAGAGCGAAGTGGAAAAGAAAGGCGGCTGCGCGGTGTTGCTGCAGGCGGTCGGCAAGGATGGCCTGCCTGGCCCGATCCTCGGCGCAGCGGTCGTGCGCAAGCCGGTCACCGCACTTTGACGCAAAAAAGCCGACGCCAGCTTGCTGCCAGACGTCGGCTTCAGATTTTGGGATCGTCGCACCTGACCCTCAAGGAGGGCGAGGTTGGTTCGATCCGACTCAGGCCCGTGGGCGGGGGGCTTGGGGTTTACGAGCCGGTGCCGGACCGAACCGTCTCAGGCAACACGGGTAAAATCGTTGGACATTGGGGCGCCAGCGCGGATAAAAAACGGCAGGAATGTGGCGAGTCATCACCAATTCCAACAGCCTGTCTCGTAGACGTTACCTAAACTGTAACCTTCCGTGAACCATTCCAGGCAGGCCTGATTCCTAGCCGTCGCTTGCAATTCGAGCGCGAATGCGCGATTCTAACAACGTCGCACGTCCTCTTGGACGCGCAACGGACGCTGTAGCAGTTTGAGTCTGTGCATGATCCTTTCCGAAAGATCGTTTGCGATTTTCGGGCGGCATGCACGTGTCGAAGTCGTATTCTGCAAGGGAACGATTGATGACTGATCGCGGTGCTGGGGCGGAGGATGGCGAGACATCCGCGGTTTTGATCCCGCTCCATGAGGCCCGTAGGGAGCGCCAAGATCTCCCGGTGGCATTCGAAAGACGTGAACTCGATCAGATTCTCAGGCTCTACGGACGCATGGTCGCCGCCAATGAGTGGCGCGACTACGCCATCGACCATCTCAGCGACCGCGCCGTCTTCTCGGTCTTCCGCCGCACCAGCGAAACCCCCCTGTTCCAGATCGTCAAGGACCCGAAATTCGCCCGCAAGCAGGGCGCCTTTTCGGTTGTTGCCGCTGGCGGGCTGATCCTCAAGCGCGGCCATGAACTGGCCCGCGTGCTCGGCGTCTTCGACAAGCGGCTGAAGGTCGTCGAGGCCTAAGCCCAGCAGCGTGGGGCCATGGCGGCAATATCCTTGCGGCCAGAACTGAAACCCCTCGTCAACGCCGCTCCGATGCTATCAATTCCGCTTCCAAAGCAGAATTGGGAGAATGAGCATCGCCACCAAGTCACAGCCCACAGTCACTATCCGTCCAGCGACATCAAACGATGTGCCGTTGCTCATGAAGGCGATCGTCGACCTTGCCGAGCATATCGGCCAGACGGACCTGATCTGCACCGAGGAAAACCTCAAGCATTTCGGCTTCGGCGACAACCCGGCCTTCGAGGCGGTGATCGCCGAGGCGGACGGCTCGTTCGCTGGCATGTGCCTGTTTTTCCCGATCTTTTCGACCTGGTACGGTCGCCCGGGCGTGTTTGTCCAGGATCTGTTCGTCGACAAGRATTTCCGCAGTCTTGGCATTGGCGAGCAGCTTTTGCGGCATGTCGCCAAACTTTCCCAGAGCAAAGGCAGCGTATACATGCGGCTTTCGGTCGACGAGGCAAACCCGCGAGCGCGAGACTTCTGTGAAAGGCTGGGTTTTGAATGGACGAGCGATCAACGCTCTTACATCGCCGAGCAACGGATTTTCACCGCGCTGAGCGAACCTAACGGGGAGCCGAAATGAAGACCTTCTACGCGGAAGAACAGAAGCGCCACGACCCCAAGGCCTTCCTGTCGATGGGCGCGCAAAAACCCAATCTGGAGCAGCCCGAGCGTGTCGAGCGCCTGCTTTCCGGCGCGCGCGCCGCGGGCACCTCGATCCATCGCCCGAAGGATTACGGCCTCGGCCCTATCGCGGCGGTGCATACGCCCGAATATATCGATTTCCTGACCCATATCTTCGAACGCTGGCAGCGCATGGAAGGCGCTTCGGCAGAGGTAATCCCCAACATCCACCCGCTCGCCCGCAACGGCACCTACCCGGCCGGTGCCGCCGGCCAGGCCGGCTATCACATGGCCGACACCGCCTGCCCGATCTCGGCCGAAACCTTCGATAGCGCCTGTTGGAGCGCCTGGAGTGCGGTGGCTGCCACCGAAGCCGTGCTTTCGGGCGAACCCGCGGCCTATGCGCTGTGTCGTCCGCCCGGCCACCACGCCTTTGCCGATGTCGCCGGCGGCTTTTGCTTCTTCAACAATTCGGCCATCGCCGCACAGCGGCTGCGCTCCAGCGCCTCACGCGTGGCGATCCTCGATGTCGACCTGCATCACGGCAACGGCACGCAAGGCATCTTCTACAACAGAGCAGACGTTTTGACCGTGTCGCTGCATGCCGACCCGAGCCGCTTCTACCCGTTCTTCTGGGGCCATGCCGACGAGCGCGGCGAAGGCGCCGGTCTCGGCTACAACTACAATTTGCCTTTGCCGCGCAAATCGGGCGACGCCGAGTTCCTTGAAGCGCTTGCGCACGCCAACCGCCGTATCGAGGCCTTCGCACCTGACGCGTTGGTCGTGGCGCTCGGGCTCGACGCCTTCGAAGGCGACCCGTTCGGCGGGCTGTCGGTGACGACACCGGGCTTTTCACGCATCGCCGAAGCAATCGCCAAGCTCGCCCTGCCCACGGTCATCGTCCAGGAGGGCGGTTATCTCTGCGACGCGCTCGGCGACAATCTGACCGCCTTCCTCACCGGTTTTGCCGGCACGAACTGATCACACAGCAGTGCGGATGCGCCAGGCGCGATAAAACAACAGCAACGCATAGAGCAGCATCAGGATCGTGGCGATGCGCATCAGCGTGGCTGCACTTGTCAGCGGCACGAACATCAGTGCGAGGCCGAAAGCGGCATAGACCGCCCCGCCGACCAGCGTCGGCCATAGCCGCGTCTGGCGGTCGCTGTGCAGGAAGCTCGACGCCATCTCGAAAAGGCCGACGAGCAGGGCAAGCAACCCGACAAGGCGGGCCATGAAGGACAAGGTGAAGACGTTGGCGAGCAAGCCGCTGCACAGAACGATCACGCCGGCAGCGATCGACAACAGGTTACGGGCGAGCGCGAGCCAATGGCCGGTTGTCCGAGGTGCGGCATAATCGATTGTCGCCAGCCCCAGAATACCATCGACGAGCAAAAGGCCGCCGCCGACCATGATCAGCAATTGCACCGCCTGGATGGGATAAAAGAACGCGACCAGTGCGGCGGCCACGATCAAAATGCCCCGCAACGCCGTCAACGTCGCTTCGAAACGTTTGGTCTTGCCCTCGGCCATGCCCTGCTCCTGTCGACTGAGACGGCCATTTGTGGGAGAAATGCTTGGAATTCGCAATGCGGGACTTACTGCCGGATGGCGATCTCGCCGTCCAGCGTCACGCTGCTGGTCTCGGAAACTCCGATATCGATCGCTACCGTCCAGATCCCCGGCACCGGCAGTTCGAGATTGTCGGCCCGCCAGGTGCCGTCGCCGGGCTTGCGTGCGGCCATGCTGACCGGAGCCGCATCCGGGCGGCTGAGGCGGAGTACGACGCTGTGCGCATCGAGCGGCCCGAAATCGCCGGTCATCACCACGATCGAGGCGCTGACCTTGCCGGCGTGGCCGGGCGTGATGGCGAGGTCGGCCATGGCGTCAGCGGTGTGGATGTGGATCGACGCCGGTTCGGCGGCCTCGATCGCCAGCACGCGCGGCGGGGGGGTGAAGCGGAAGCCGGCGACGACGCCCAGGATCGTCACCATGAGCAGCGTCTCCACGACAATGTTGCGCACCAGGCGCTGCTGCGCGTCCACTTGCTCTGCCAGAGCCGGCTTGGTCAGCCGCCAGCGATTGTAAGCGGCGAGAACAAGCAGCGGCGCGACCAGAGCAAGCTTGACCAAAAGAAGCCGTCCGTAGGCGGTCTGCCAAAGGGCTGCGACGCTGTCGACCTGTACGAGTGCGAGCACGACGCCCGCACCGATCAGTGCCGCGACCACCCAAGGGATCGTGGCCGAGAAGCGCCGCAACGCCTCGCCGGCATCGGACGTCTGGCGGAAGGTAGAACCGAGTGGCAAAAGCGCGCCGGCCCAGAATACGATGCCGACCCCGTGGATGAAGACCATCGGCCGCGTCAGCCATTGCGGTGCAGCCGCACTGGCATGACCGCTGGCGGCAAGTGCGACACCCACGCCAACGAGGGCAGCCAGCGAAAGCAAGCGGGCCAGCACGCCCTCTGCGACCAGCGCCAAAAGCGCGAGCGCCAATGCGATGAAGGCGATTGTCGCGGTGAAGCCGTAGCTGGTCGCCGCAGCCGCCTGCCAGACCACGGCCTTGCCGAACATGCCAAGCGGCGCGCCGAGCGCGTCAAGTCCTTGCAGGCCGAATGAGACAGGTACGGCGACAAGGCCGAGCATGGTGAATGCCAAAGCAGCACCGGCGCCATGGCGTCCTTCCGGCGTGAGCCAGGCCAAGGCAAAGGCGCTGCCGGCGCCGAAGAACAAGCCGAGATAGAGCGCGAGTTTTGCCGCCCAAAGTGCCCTGTGCAGGGCTTGGTCATCGAGGGCCGGTGCAAGGGGTGCCGCGCTGGGACTGCCGACCGAGAATGTCAGGACACCGCCGACAGGGTGCCCATCTGAAGACACCACCCGCCATGACAGCAGATAAGTGCCCTCAGCCATGTCGTTCGCCGGCAAGTCGACACCGACGACGGCCCCGGAAGGCGTCCCGACAAGCCTGACGGATTCGCCGTTCGGACGCGTGAGCTTCAGCACCAGCGGCGTCACCGGTTCGCTGAATGTCAGTGTGACATGCGCCAGCGCTTGCCCAACGACAGTACCGTCGACCGGCGTCGAACGCAGCAGCGAGGCATGGGCGCTCACCACAGCCGTCGCACCCAACAAGGTGACAACGGCAACGACCAGGCCGGCAAGCCACCGACGCGCGCCATCGAGCAGCGCGATGCTGCCTTGGCGATGAAGTGGATGGCGCGCGCCCATGCTCTTAGTGGCTGGAGTGATCTTGGCTCTGGCCGCCGATCTTGTCGGCCTGGAACTCGACAGTCACGGTGCCGGCCTTCTCGAAGGTCAGCGTGCCCGAGAACTTTTCGCCCTCTTTCACCGGCCCCTTCAGTCCCATGAACATGATGTGATACGAGCCGGGCTTGAGAGCGACCTCGCCGCCGGCCGGGATTTCGACGCCGCCGGTCACCTGGCGCATGGTCATCACGCCCTTGGCGTCGACCGCCATCTCGTGGATCTCGGCCTTTTCGGAAACGTCGGACTGGATCGAGACCAGCCGGTCCGGCTGGCTGCCGTTGTTCTTGACGGTGAGATAGCCGACGGCAACCTTGGCGCCGGCTGGCGTTGCGCGCGACCAGGGGTGGCCGATCTCGAGATCGCCTGCCTTGAAGCCATGAGCGAGCAAGGCATGGGTCGAGGCAAACAGCAGCATCGCGGCAAAGACGATGATGCCGAGGCGCTCTTCGAAGCTACGGAAAAGCGGGCGCGCGAACGCGCGGGCGGTCATGTTCATGGGATGACTCCGATATGGAATAGGCGCGCCAATGCTCGTGGCGCAAAGTTCGTTTCGGTAGAGAAATTTGATGATCCGCGCGGACGCGGCAAGCAAGGTCAGGCGGCCAGCGGCGGGGCGCGCGGATTTCCGGGGACGTATTTCAATACCGTCGAAGGATCGAGCCGCGTCGCCGGGAACTGAACGACAGTCTGGGCTGGCGATGAGAGCGCCAAGGCCACGCCTTGGGGCGGCGTGGAGAGCGCAGCGGAGAGCAGGTTGCAACCGAGAGTGCAGCATTGAGGCAGGCTCGGATGGTCGCTCTTGGCGGGTGCCGTGTGGCCCATGCTGCTGGTGATGCACAGCGGATTGCCGAAGATATCGAGCGGTGGCGTGCCCTGCCCAAGTGCTAAAGCACCGRCCGCCGTCTGCAAGACAAGCATCAGCGCCGCGGCAAGCGCGACTCCAAATCCCCATCCCTTGCGGCGAAAAACGACCAAACGTCGCGCCCCTTTGCTTCGATAAGCCATTGATAGCATCGATGGCACTGCGGCGAAAATAGACCGCGCTGCGACAAATTCTTTGATCTTGCGCACTGAAGCCGCCGAAAGCTGCGCCCTAGTGCCAGGCTGAACGGCGCAAAGAAAAAGCGCCGCCGGCTTTCGCGGGCGACGCTTGATGTCTGTCAGACGATTGGCTCGGTCGATGTCGCCCCTTACTCGATGTCGAASGACACGCCCTGCGCCAAAGGCAGCGCCTTGGAGTAGTTCACCGTGTTGGTGGCACGGCGCATRTAGGCGCGCCAGGCRTCSGAGCCCGATTCGCGGCCGCCGCCGGTTTCYTTCTCGCCACCGAAGGCGCCGCCGATTTCYGCMCCCGACGTGCCGATATTGACGTTGGCKATGCCGCARTCGGAGCCTTCGACCGACAAGAAGCGCTCGGCCTCCTGCAGRTCGAGSGTGAAGATCGACGACGACAGGCCRGCACCRACRGCGTTATGCGCGTCGAGCACRGCRTCGAAGTCSGARTACTTCATCACATAGAGRATCGGCGCGAAGGTCTCTTCGAGCACSGGGCCRACCTGGCCGGGCATCTCGACRAGMGCCGGCTTGACGTAGAAGGCGCCGTCATGGCCCTGGTCGACGCGGGCGCCGCCGGTGATCTTGCCGCCATGTTCGGAGGCKTSCTTGAGYGCCTTTTGCATGCCCTCGAAGGCGGCCTTGTCGATGAGCGGACCGACAAGCGACGCCGTCTCCAAGGGGCTTCCGACCGAAACGCTCTCATAGGCCTTCTTTAGGCGCGGCACGAGCGCGTCATAGACGCTGTCATGCACGAACAGGCGGCGCATGGTGGTGCAGCGCTGGCCAGCGGTGCCCATGGCGCCGAAGGCGATGGCGCGCAGCGCCATGTCGAGATTGGCCGAGGGGCARACGATGCCGGCATTGTTGCCRCCGAGCTCGAGGATGGCGCGGGCAAAACGCTTGGCCAGGCGCGGGCCGACGTCGCGRCCCATGCGGGTCGAGCCGGTSGCCGAAACCAGCGGCACCTTGGGGTGGTCGACCAGCACTTCGCCAACGGCGCGGTCGCCGATCAGCACCTGCGACAGGCCTTCCGGCGCATCGCCGAAGCGGGCGGCGGCGCGCTTGAAGATGGCATCRCAGGCAAGCGCTGTCAGCGGGGTCTTTTCAGACGGCTTCCACACCACCGAATTGCCGCAGACRAAGGCRAGSGCYGCRTTCCACGACCACACSGCGACGGGGAAGTTGAAGGCCGAGATGACGCCGACGACGCCGAGCGGATGCCAGGTTTCCATCATGCGATGGCCCGGACGCTCGGTGGCGATSGTGAGACCATAMAGCTGGCGCGACAGGCCGACGGCGAAGTCGCAGATGTCGATCATTTCCTGGACTTCGCCCAGGCCCTCGGACGGGATCTTGCCGACTTCGATCGACACCAGCCGGCCGAGATCGGTCTTGGCGGCGCGCAGCTCTTCGCCCAGCAGRCGCACGAGTTCGCCGCGCTTGGGCGCCGGGACATTGCGCCAGGTCTTGAACGCCTTGTCGGCGAGTTCGATGGCCTTGCCCGCGTCGGCAGGCGAAATCGACTTGAGCGCGCCGATCTGCTCGCCGGTCACCGGGCTGCGCACGATCAGGTCGCCGCCGCTAAAATCGGCCTTGGCAACGCCGAGCCGCTCGAGAAGGGCAGCGGTTTCGCTGGTCACGTTCATGCTGAATTCCTTTCCTCGTTCCTCACCCACCCCAAGCTGATTGCGCGTTTTTGGGATCGTCGCGAGCCGGGGGCGTTGTCGTTTGTTTCTTCCGGGGTTCTGGGCCCAGGAGACGCTTGGCACTGCCTATAGCCTGTTCGGCCACCCAAACGCCACACCAGTCATCACGGCACGCGCTCTGTCCGGCAATTTGACCAGATGTGGACCACAAGCACGGCGCAAACCGGCGTAGCGGAAGAAAGTGTCGATGTGTGGGGAGGGGCTGAAAAAACAACACCCGCCGGGGGAGGAGGTCCGGCGGGTGTCGTATTTGTGGCCAGCGTCTGGGAGGAGGTAGGCGCTGACCTATTCGTCGGAAACCTGGGAGGAGGTAGGTCCGACAAATTCGATGACCCATATCTAGCTCCGGTGAGCCAGGATTTAAAGTGTTGATATTGCATAGGAGCTTTGCATTTTGTGCAATGCAGCACGAGCTGCCGCGCTGCACCATCATACGGACGCTGCGGCAACCCTGCATGCGGAACCTTGCGCCCTCGCCCAAGTTAATGGGCAACGGCAGGCAGGCCATGATCGACTACCGGGCGGCACGCCTCAGAATGATCGAATACCAGATCGCCGGGCGCGGCATGACCGACCTGGCAGTGCTGGAAGCCATGGCTGCCGTGCCGCGCGAGGAATTCGTGCCCATGCCGCTTCGCGACCACGCCCATGAAGATACGGCTTTGCCGATTGCGCACGGCCAGACGATCTCCCAGCCCTATATCGTTGCGCTGATGGCCGAGGCGGCGGAGCTGCGATCCGGCGACAAGGTTCTGGAGATCGGCACGGGTTCAGGCTACGCGGCAGCCATATTCGCCGAGATCGCCGACCGCGTCGTCACCATTGAGCGTGTTGGCTCTCTGGCCGACACCGCGCGTACTCGGCTGCAACAGCTAGGTTACACCACCGTCGAAGTGATCGCGGGCGACGGCACGGAGGGCTATGAGCGCCAGGCGCCATTCGACGCCATCCTGTCGGCGGCCGGGACCCGCAAGGTGCCCCCGGCCTGGAAGCAGCAATTGGCCATCGGCGGCCGGCTGATCCTTCCGCTCGGGCCCCTCGGCGACCAGCAACTGGTCAAGATCGTGCGCCAAGGCGAAAAAGACTACAGCCAAAAGACACTGGCTGGCGTGCGCTTCGTGCCGCTTGTCAGCGGATCAGGCTAGCCCTCGCCGCCCTTTGCCTTGAAGCGGCGCTCGGGCATCGAATTGGCATCGGGCGGAAGCGTGGCCCCGCCATTCATCGCCAGCTGCATGAACACCGTGTCGAGCCAGCGGCCGTGCTTGTAGCCCGAGCCGTCCATGCGCCCGGTGTGATGGAAGCCGAGCCGCTCATGTAATCGCACTGATGCGCTCTCCGAATGGCCGTCGCCGATGACGGCGATGATCTGGCGAAAGCCAAGCGCGGTCGTCTCGTCGATCAGCGCCTGCATCAGCGCCTTGCCGATGCCCGCGCCCTTGGCCTCGGGCGCAATGTAGATCGAATCTTCGACGATGAACCGATAGGCCGGACGCGCACGGAACGGCCCGGCATAGGCGTAGCCAATGATCGCGCCGTCGCGCTCGGCAACGAGATAGGGATAGCCGCCATCCATCAGCGCCTCGAAGCGCTCGCCCATCTCAGCGCGAGTCGGCGGCTCCAGCTCGTAGCTCGCCGTGCCGTTCAGCACGGCATCGGCATATATCTGCGTGATGCGATCAAGGTCATCAGGCAAGGCGTGTCGTATCGTTATGCTCATTTTTTAGGCAACCTATTTTTGTGCCTACATATGAGCAAGAAACGGCGCAAATGAAAAGGGCGGCCGTTAGGCCGCCCTTCGAAACACGAGTGATCCAGAGCTGACTATTCGCGGTTGCCCAGGAACGACAGCATGAACGAGAACAGGTTGATGAAGTCGAGATAGAGCGTGAGTGCGCCCATGATCGCCTTGCGGCCGGAAACGAGCGCGTCGTCGCCGTCGAAATACATCTCCTTGATCTTCTGCGTGTCGTAGGCGGTCAGGCCCGAGAATACCAGCACGCCGATCGCCGAGATGGCGAACTGCAGAGCCGACGACTGCAGGAAGATGTTGACCACCATCGCGATCAGGATGCCGAACACGCCCATGATCAGGAACGAGCCCATGGCCGTCAGGTCACGCTTGGTCGTGTAGCCGAACAGCGACAGCGAGCCGAAGGCGGCAGCGGTCACGAAGAACGTCTGCACGATGCTTGCGCTGGTGTAGACCAGGAAGATCGACGACAGCGACAGGCCCATCAGGCCCGCGAAGACCCAGAAGGCGGTCTGCGCGCCAGAGGTGCTCATCGACTGGATGCGGGCGCTCAGGAAGAACACCATGCCGAGCGGAGCCAGCATGACGACCCACTTCAGCGGCGAGCCGTAAAGCGCGACACCGAGGCTGGTCAGCATCTTGCCGTTGCCCATGGTTGCGACGGCGGTGGCCGGATCATTGGTAGTCGCCAGCATCATGGTGCCGAACGCGGCCAGGCCGGTGATGGCCAGGCCAAGCGCCATAAGGTTGTAAACCTTGAGCATATAGGCGCGCAGGCCTTCGTCGATCGACGCGTCGGTGCGGCTGCCTGCCGTCGCCATGCGCGTCTGGTAATTTCTAAAGTCGGACATGGTTTCCTCTGTTGCTTCTGCCCCGTCGGGTGTCAGGCCGAAACCCAGGCGCCGCTGGCGGGACTCCAGCATGCCTCTGACGAAATATGATGGTTCTTTCTGGTCTAAACAAGGCCCGTTACGGCTTGAAACCCGCTGTGAGGGCACATTTCTCATACAAATGTCGTTGAAGTCCAGTCCAAAGCGCCATTTTCTACTCGCTGCGCAGTATAGGCGCTGCCTTGTGGCCAAGCACTCGCCAGGTTCCGATCAGGCCAAAACCGACAGTCAGCACCAGCGCGAAGACAATCGTTGCGACCGCGACCTCGGGCAGGAAATACGAAGGCAGGGTCATGATTCGGGCGACGACGAACCATGCGGCGACCCCGCCGGCGGCAAGCGCGAACACCGCCGTGGCAAGGCCGAYCAGCATGTATTCGAGCGAAAACGCCGCGATGAGCGTCCGTCGTGTCGCCCCGAGCGTCTTCAGGATCACCGCGTCGTGGATGCGCGCGCGGTTACCGGCGGCGAGCGCACCAGCCAGCACCAGCACCGAGGCGATCAGCGCGACGCCCGCCGCGGCGCGGATGGCCGTGCCCAGCTGGGCGACGAGCCGGTTGACGACATCGAGCGCATCTTTCACCCTCACCGTGGTGATCGCGGGATAGCTGCGAGTCACCGAATTGAGGATGCGCGATTCGTCGGCGGGCGCTGCCTTGTCTTCGGTCAGCGTGGCAAGCCAGCTGTGCGGGGCACCGGCAAACGTGTTGGGCGAAAACACCATGACGAAGTTGATGCCCATCGATTCCCACTGAACTTCGCGGAAATTGGCGATCTTGGCGGTTACATTTCGGCCAAGCACATTGACCGTCACCATGTCACCGAGCTTGAGGCCGAGTTCGCGCCCCTCCTGCGCCGAAAACGACACCAGCGGCTCGCCAGAATAGTCGGCCGCCCACCATGCGCCTTGCGACAGCGTCGAATTCTCCGGGATGTTCTTGGCGTAAGTCAGGCCACGGTCACCACGCAGCACCCAAGCACCTTCCGGCGGCACGCTGAGCTTCTGCACATCGGTGCCATTGAGCGCCATGACGCGCCCGCGCAGCATCGGCACGCGCACAAGCTTGCCACCAGGGGCCTCGGACTCGACCAGTTTGGCGAAAGCGTCGACCTCGCCGGGCTGGATGTCGACGAAGAAGAAGTTCGGCGCGCGCTCCGGCAGGCTGCCGGCGATCTGGCGGCGCAGATTGCCGTCGATCAGCGCCAGCGTGACGAGCAGGGTAAGACCAAGGCCCAGCGACAGCACCACCGAGGGCGTCAACGCGCCCGGCCGATGGATGTTGCCGATGGCCAGTCGAAGCGCAGTCGAACGCACTCGCGGGCTTTTCCGCGCCAGCCATTGTACGGCACTGGCCACGGCACGCAGCACCAGGAATGAGAAGATGGTGGCGCCGACAAAGATCGTGGCGATGCGACGATCGCCGGCAAACCAGATCGCCAGCAGCGCAAGCACAACAGCAATGCCCAAGGCAGTCGCGATGTAAACCAGCCTTGGCAGGCCGCGACCCTCGAACCCCATCTCGCGGAACAGTGCCGTTGCCGGCACATCGCGGGCGCGGCCGAGCGGCAGGATGGCGAAGGCGAGCGTGACCAGGATGCCGAACAATGCCGCCATGCCGAGCGCTGCGGGATAGACGCCTGCTTCAGCCGGCACCGGGATGACCGACTGCAGGGCCGCACTTGCGGCAAACGGCATCATTGCGCCGAGCACGAGGCCGATGACGACGCCAACGGTTGCGATCAGCAGGATCTGGATGAGGTAGACTGAAAGCACGAAGCCGCCCGAGGCACCAAGGCTCTTGAAGGTGGCGATGACGCCGCGCTTGCCGTCGAGATAGGCGCGCACGGCGTTGGCCACGCCAACGCCACCGACGACGAGCGAGGTCAGCCCGACCAGCGTCAGGAACTGGGTGAAGCGCTCGATATTGGCCGAAAGTGCCGGTGCGGCATTGGTGCGGGTGCGCACGCTCCAGCCGGCTTCGGGGAATTCGGCATTGGCGCGTTCGCGAACCGCTGACACCTCGGCTTCGCTTGTGCCCACCGGCAAGCGGATCTTGTAGGCATGCTCGACAAGGCTGCCCGGCTGGATCAGTCCGGAAGCGGTCAGGCCCTCCATCGAAACCAGCAAGCGTGGCGCAAAGCCAAAGCCGTCGGAGACCGCATCGGGTTCGGTGACCAGCTTTGCCCTGAGCTCGAAGGTCGAGCCGCCAAGCTTGATGCGATCACCGAGCTTGAGATTGAGGCGTTCGAACAGCAGGTCCGGCGCCACGGCGCCAAAGACGCCCGATCTTTCAGCGAACATCTCGTCGCGCGGCAAGGCAGGTTCGGTGACCAGCGCCCCGTAGAGCGGGTAGAAGCTGTCGACTGCCTTGGCCTCGACCAGCGACTGGTCGGAACCGTCCTCCAGGCGCGCCATCGAACGCATGCCGGCATTGTGAGACACGGTGCCGAGGCTTTCGAGGAAGGCCAGTTCCTTGCCGGTCGCCTCGCGCTGGATGAGCTGGAAGCGGATATCGCCACCGAGCAATGCCTGGCCCTCGCTGGCAACACCGGCGGTGATGGCGCGCGCAACGGAATTGACCCCGCCGATGGCGGCCACGCCAAGTGCGATGCAGGTCAGGAAGATCATGAAGCCGCGCAGGCCACCGCGCATTTCACGCGAGGCAAAGCGGAAGGCGAGAGGCAGGTCTTTCAGCATGGGAACGCCGAATTCTGCGGCGTCTGCACTGCACGCCACCCCCCTCTGTCCTGCCGGACATCTCCCCCGCAAGGGGGGAGATTGGCCCTCACACCTGCTATCGCCAATCGCGCGCAAAGCAAGAGGAGCGTAGTCGTCCGAGCTGCTGATCTCCCCCCATGCGGGGGAGATGGCCGGCAGGCCAGAGGGGGGTGCGAAGAAATGAAACCTACCCTCATGCCCGCACCTTCTCGGCCAGCGGCGCGACTGTCGCCGTCTCGATCCGCCCTGAGCGCATCGCCACCTGCCGGTCGCAACGGGCTGCAAGAGCGGGATCGTGCGTGACCAGAACCAAGGTCATTGCGCGTTCGGCGGCCTTGGCAAACAAGAGATCGGCGATCTGCCGCCCCGTCGCCTGGTCGAGATTGCCGGTCGGCTCGTCGGCGATCAGGATGCGCGGCTCGGGCGCCAAGGCGCGGGCAATCGCCACGCGCTGCTGTTCGCCCCCCGACAGCTCACCGGGATAATGCGTCACGCGATCGGCGAGACCGACGGCTGCCAGTTCGCGCTCGGCTATGGCGAAGGCGTCGCGCTTGCCGGCCAACTCCAGCGGCACGGCGACGTTTTCGAGCGCCGTCATGTTGGGGATCAGGTGGAAAGACTGGAACACGATGCCAATGTTACGCCCCCTAAACGAGGCGATCTGGTCTTCGCTGCGGCCGTTGAGCAGCTCACCGGCGATTTGTACCGTTCCCGAATCGACCCGCTCCAGGCCTGCCAGGACCATCAGCAGCGTCGACTTGCCGGAACCGGAGGGGCCGACGATGCCGGTCGCCTCACCGGCAGCGACATCGAGGCTCACGCCTTTCAGCACATGCACTGAAGAGGCCCCCGTGCCGAGCGTCAGCGATACGTCTCTGAGTTCGATGACTGCTTCTGTCACGGCAAATCTGTCCTATATGAAAACTGTTGGGCGGGGACTGTCTTCGTCATATCGGGTCTAATTCATGGCTTTCAAACAACTATTCGCCGCTGCCCTGTTTATGCTTGCGGCATCTCTTGGCGCGCCGGCGTTGGCAGAGCCCTTCCGCATCGTTGGATTCGGCGACAGCCTGATGGCCGGCTACGGCCTTGGCCCTGGCGAGGGTTTTCCAGAAAAACTGGAGGCAGCGCTACGCGCCCGCGGTCACGATGTGGTGATCGCCAATGCCGGCGTCTCGGGCGATACCTCCAGCGGCGGGCTGTCGCGGCTCGACTGGTCGGTGCCAGAGGGCACGCAACTGGTGATCCTCGAACTTGGCGCCAACGACATGCTGCGCGGTATCGCGCCCGAAATCACCGAAAACAACCTCGATGCCATGATCGCACGCCTCAAGCAGCGCAACATCCCGGTGCTGCTCGCCGGAATGCGGGCCGCGCCCAATCTCGGCGCCGACTATCAGGCCGCCTTCGACGGCATCTATCCGCGCCTCGCCGAAAAATACGGTGTCACGCTCTATCCGTTCTTCCTCGACGGTGTCGCAGCCGACCAGAAGCTTTTGCTCGAAGACGGCATGCACCCAAGCGTCGAAGGCATCGACCGCATGGTCGAGAAGGCTTTGCCGACGGTGGAGAAAGCAATTGCAGCCAGATGAACTCCACAATGCAACGTTGTCACACTTCACAAGCAACTGCGGCTTGGAAACAGCAAGTGCTTAACAAAGCTCTTGCCCACCGAGGCGATCGATGATTCGCTGAGGCTACGAATTGCGATTCGAGGAAGGGAGCCTGGCCATGCCGCGACTTTTCACCGCCCTCGAGATTCCGCGTGATGCCGCACTATCGCTGTCCCTGCTCAGGGGCGGTCTACCCGGCGCCCGCTGGATCGAGGTCGAAAACTACCACCTCACCTTGCGTTTCTTCGGAGATATCGAAGGCCACGTCGCCGACGAGATCGTCGATGCGCTCGATCGCGTCGACCGGTCCGGTTTCCCGCTCACGCTGTCGGGTGTCGGCGCCTTCGGGCAGAAAAAGCCGCATGCGGTCTGGGCGGGCGTCATGCCCTCGCCGGAACTGAATGCGCTGCAAGCCGAGATCGAACGCATCTGCAAGCGCCTCGGCGTACCGTCCGATCCGCGCAAGTTCACCCCGCATGTCACGCTGGCGCGGCTGCGGAACACCACCCCGCTCGACGTCGCGCATTACCTATCGGCGCGCGGTAATTTTTCCGCCCTGCCCTTCCGCGTCGGGCGCTTCGTCTTGATGTCGTCGCGCGATTCGGTTGGCGGCGGCCCCTACATCGTCGAGGAGGCGTGGCCGCTCAACGGTGCCGATGCCCGCGCGTCGAGCCGGTCGGCAAGTGCCTCCGAAGCCTCGCGGATCATGCGGTAGACCGCCAGAAATCCGTCTTCGCCGCCATAATATGGATCGGGCACATCCCGTGGTCCGCCCGTGGCATGGCCGAGGAAAAGCTCGACACGTTCGACGGACCCTGCTGGGGCGAGCGAGCGCAGATCGTCGAGATTCGAGCGATCCATGCCGAGGATCAGGTCGAAGCGTTCGAAATCGCGCGCCACCACCTTGCGTGCCTGCTGGGCAGCAATATCGATGCCATGCTGGGCTGCAACGGCGATCGAACGGGGATCAGGCGCCGATCCCGCATGCCAGCCGCCGGTGCCGGCGGAGTCGATGGTGTATTCGCCATCCAGCCCACGTTCGGCGAGCACGGCGCGAAACACGCCTTCGGCCAGTGGCGAACGGCAGATATTGCCGAGGCAAACGAAGAGGATGGATTTTACCGGCTTCTCGCTCATCGTTCCCGCGCTATGCTGGTGAGGAAAGACTTCGATACCCACGGGAGCATGAAATGGCCAGAGAGAAACTTGGACCACAAGAATTGAAGCAAGCCCTCGCCGAGCTCGGCGGCTGGACGCTTGCCACTGACGGGCTGTCGATGTCGCGCAGCTTCGTGTTCAAGAATTTCAGCGAGGCATTTGCGTTCATGACCCGCGTCGCGCTCGTCGCCGAGAAGATGGACCATCATCCCGACTGGTCGAACGTCTACAAGACCGTCGACGTCAAGCTGAACACCCATGACGCCGGCGGGCTGACCGAACTCGACGTCAAGCTGGCGAAGCGCATGAACAGCTATTTCGGTTCTTGAGCGAAACATCTTGCAGCGCGGCCTCGACTTTCCCACATCCATGGCAAACAG
>NZ_JBFUKO010000010.1:0-33003 GCF_056400805.1 Aminobacter sp. P4_H6_2 | reverse complement strand
AAACAGTTGGCTTCGATCTCGGGGACTGTTTCTAGGGTGCGGCGGAAGACATTCTGTTTTGTACCTTCTCTGTCCAATAGAGTCCCGATTAGGGTAATTTTGACGAGATTATTTTCATTTGGTTCAAGTTGATCGTCACCGGCAATATCATCCCCGACGCCCACTCGCTCGTCAGGTTTGCGTGTGATCTTGACGACAATCCCAATGAGATGTTGCCCCGCTCGGCTGCTTTGCAATACTGCTAGACGATTGACTTGAAGCCGCTTCAGTCGATCTAGATTGTCGACACGAATTGTTACTGCGACCGTATCAACGGAAATAACCGCTCCAAGAGCCTCTGAATCTTCAAAATCAAAGATAGTCATGCCAAATTCCTAAAGTACGAGTTTGCGGAAGCCTTCCAATGACCAAAGGTCGTCTTCTTCAATCTCTACGCCGTGTGGAGAACTGGACGAGAAGACTCGGCAGCCCGTCCCGGCGCGTTCAATTCCAAGATAATTCTGCCCGGCGTGGCTCTGTAAGAAGCTCTTAGCCTCGTCCGTGAGAGTTCGCGCAAGCACCACGGTAGGTACATTCATTTCGCGGCAACGCTTGTTGATCTTCGGGTGGATGTGCTCGTCGCGGAACCCATATCCTACACAAAGGAAGCCCTGAGCTCCGTTCAATGCCCTGTCAGCCCCCGCCATGGTCGAGCGGAAAGGTTCTTCCTGGGTTTTTTGGTATTTGTTTAGCCCGGGAGTTACGATCTGTGGCACTAAGTTCCCATCTGGCAAATTGAATGCCGGCAGCCCGATGGTTTGACCGTCCGCTAGCTGGAACCAGTCCAGCGAACCGTGTACTTTCCACAGCCGCGCGGTTCGAGTTTGCTTGTTTCCTCGGAAAAAATGTAGCTCTGGATCGCTTGCCCAAGTTTGGAAGTATCCAGGTGTGAAGCCGGTCTGAAAGAGTACGCCTACCGAGTTGCATGCGTATTCGACAATTCGATCATAGTTGGTAGTGATGATGTCGACAGAACTATTGCTGCTGCGAAAGAGTGCTTTCAGCACATCGCCGAGTGCAAGAGCGGTAGGGGCGGCAGCGAGTTCCCGATAGATCTCGGCGTCTTTCGCATTCACGCATTCCCAAGTCACCCTTACAATTTTCTGGAGGAGAGATTTTGGAAGGGTTTTCCCGTCGAGGGCTGCTTCAAGATGGTCTCCGCTGCTGAGAGCGGTGCGAACAAGGAGCCAGCCACTATCCTCTTCGTCGCCTTCCGGCGTGATATTGGAGACCAGAAACTTCTGCAGGTCTCCCATGCTAGGAAGGCCGTGAGGCATTGAAGCGCCACTCCCTAGAATGATTGTTGGATGCGCAGTGAAACATCTTTGTGCGAGCTTAGCGAGTTCATCGATGTTCATGCAGCGGGTCCATTAAGCAATGATTTTGTCTACCATGGTTTCTGAGTCTGCGAGATGGAAAGAAGAATTGATGCAAATCTTTCCACATAAGCCCTAGCAACTCTGTGAGTCGTCGAGCCAGTCAGATGATCGTGCGTGTGGAAGAATAGCTTCCATCCCTGTCACCATCTGTCAGCATACACCGTGGATAAACCGCCCCCGTTTTTCCACGCCCTCCCAAACCTCCCGTACAATTCCCTCAGTTTCTCCTGCGGGAACGCCGGTCGCGACGGTGGCATGCGGGGAGGAGCCGGCGCCTCCGGCAGCGGGCCAACGTAGCCTGTTGCCCGGGGAGGTTCCGTCCAAAGGTTCCCCTCCGGGTACTACGCCCCAACGCAAAAAACCCCGGCGGTTGGCCGGGGCTTTTCAGAACATGCAGCTCGGTCAGAACTTGTACGCTAGGCCCAGCCTGACATCGTGGGTTTGATACTCAAGGTCGGTATCAAGCATGCCGCTGGGTAGGCCGGTGTGGCTGTTCGATCCAAAATCGGAATAGCGGTATTCGGCGCGGGCGATCAGATTGTCGGTAAGGGCATGTTCTCCGCCCACGCCGACGGTCCAGCCGACAAGCGTGTCGGAAATCTTTTCCCTGACGACGCCAAAATCGCTGACGGTCGCTTCGGTATGCGCGAAGGCGACACCGCCGGCGGCGTACACCATGGTGCGCTGGTCGATCGCGTAGCCGGCTCGTGCCCGGATCGCAGCCGTCCAGTCGATGCTGCTGGTCCAGGTCTCATCGGGAAATGAGCCGATATCGTCCCAAATGAAGTCGTTTCCGTCAGCGTTCGACAGGGCGAAGTCGCCTTCGAGACCCGCTATGAAGCCGTTGTCGAATTGATGGTTGTAGCCGGCATAGACGCCGCCGATGAAGCCGTCAGGATCGGGATTGGAATATAGGACCGGTACTTCAGGAAATGCCACCGAGGTCGATCCCCAGAGATAGCCGGCCTGCAGGCCGACATAACCGCCGGTCCAGACAAAGCCGGCTGGCGCCATCTCGGGTGCAGCTTCGATAGACACTGCATCGGCCGCAAGGGCGGACCCCGCAGCGGCGAGCAAGAAAGTTGTAGCAAGAAGAATCGATTTCATCATGTCCCCCAAAACGGAATAGTCCATGGCTTTAGAAGAACGTAGTTGATTTTATGTTAACGGCAGGAGCTGGCAGGTACTGCGAGAAGTACACGGCCATGTGGCTGAAGACGATGGGCGCAAGCGTTTGTTTGATGTCATCAGGCGTTGTCTGCGTCAGTTGCCTGAGCTCGGACAGGTCCATCCTGTCACCATCTGTCAGCAATCATCGTGGAGAAACCACCCCTGTTTTTCCACGCCCTCTCCACCTCCCGTATCATTCTCCTCGCGATCTTCCACGGGACCCCGGTGCGCACCGGGCTCGGGGGGAAGCGCCGGTGCCGGGCTGGTGGGAGGTCGGTTCTCCCACTGGGTGATGAGCCCCCAAGCCCGGGCCTTGCGGCGGCTGGCGGTGAAAGCCGAGGCGACTGAGCGGGGCAAGAACACCGAGCGGGGCGCGAACGTCGCGCCACATATTATCAATAGGAAGGCACGGCCTCGCGCCCCGCTTCCCGAACTTTTCATCACAATGGCCAGACCGGCAACGGGGCGTGGCAAAGGAGAGGTGCGCCGGACAGCACCCCCCCTCTGTCCTGCCGGACATCTACCCCGCAAGGGGGGAGATTGGCAGTGTCAGGCGGGGCGCCCGTTCTGCAACATGTCGTTCAGTAGGAGGCTGGTGATTGGCGAAAGTCGAGGCGATGGTTGATCTCCCCCCTTGCGGGGGGAGATGTCCGGCAGGACAGAGGGGGGTGGGCGGGAATGAGAGCGGGCAGGTTTGCGCCGCCCCTCATCCGCCTCCCGAGCCTGTCGAGGGCGGGGCACCTTCTCCCCGTAAACGGGGCGAAGGAAAAAGAAGCCTACAGCAGCCCCGCCTGTTCGGCTTCGCGCTTCAAATTCTGCCGTGGGCGCGGGCCGATCTGCTGGATCACCAGGCCTGCCGCCAGCGAGCCGAGGTCGCCGCAATCCTTGAGGGAGCGCCCTTGGGTGTAGCCGTAGAGGAAACCTGCGGCATAGAGGTCGCCGGCGCCTGTCGTGTCGACAAGCTCGCGGATTTCGGTCGCCTTGATGACCACGGTTTCATCGCCGCGCACGATCACAGAACCCTTCTCGGAGCGGGTGACGGCGGCGATCTTRCAATCCTTGCGGATCTGTTCGAGCGCTTCGTCGAAGGACGAGGTCTCGTACAGCGACTTGATCTCGTGGGAGTTGGCAAAGACGATGTCGACGGTGCCCGAGCGCATCAGCTCCAAAAACTCTGCGCGGTAGCGGTCGACGCAGAACGAATCCGACAGCGTCATCGACACTTCGCGGCCCGCCGCGTGCGCGTGCGCCGCGGTCAGGCGGATCGCTTCCTTGGCCAGCGGCGGGTCCCACAGATAACCTTCGAAATAGGTGACCTTGGCACCGCTTGCCTTGTCGGCTTCGACGTCGTTTGGCCCAAGCTCGACGCAGGCGCCGAGATAGGTGTTCATCGAGCGTTCGCCATCGGGGGTGACGAAGATCATCGAGCGCGCCGTCGGCGGGGTGCCGGCAAGTGGCGCGGTATCGAAGGCGACGCCCTGGGCATGGATGTCGTGGGTGAAGATGTTGCCGAGATGGTCGCGCGACACCTTGCCGAAATAGGCCGCGCGGCCGCCGAAGCTGGCGATACCGGCCGCCGTATTGYCGGCCGAACCGCCCGAGGCCTCGATCGCCGGGCCCATGCGCTGATACAACAGCTCGGCGCGCTCGGCGTCGATCAGGTTCATCGCGCCCTTGATGATGCCGTTGTCGGCCAAAAAGGCTTCATCGCATTGCGCGATGATGTCGACGATGGCGTTGCCGATGCACAGCACGTCATATTGGCTCATCAGGGTCTCCGCGGCGGCGTGCCGTTAAGGTGGACAAAACCGCTCCGCAATAACGGCTCGCGCGGCATTTGCAAACCCCGCGAATTTGTCGCGGCGCCGCTTGAGGCCTTGCGGTGCGCTGCCTATCTCTTGGAGCGAACAGGGGATGACCAACGAAATGATACTCGACGCCGCCCGCACTGCTGCAAGCCAGCTCTTCACGCCAGCGTTCCGACAGGTGTTCCTGAAGACGCTGGGGCTGACGTTGCTTGCGCTGGTCGCCCTGTGGTTCGGCCTCCGCGAGGTCTTCGACTGGCTCGCCTGGCCGTGGATCGAGGCCATGCTGCCCGGCCTGCCGGCCTGGACCGGCTGGCTCGGCCTGATCGCCGCCGTGATTGCCGGCATAGGCCTGGCGTTGGGGCTGGCGCTGCTGATCGCGCCGGTGACGGCGATCGTGGCCGGCCTGTTCTTGGACGATGTCGCCGAGGTCGTCGAAAAGACCGACTATCCCAGGGATGCGCCCGGCCGCCCGGTGCCGGCGCTGCGCTCGCTCGTGTTGGCGATCAAGTTCTTCGGCATCGTCATTGTGGGCAATCTGCTGGCGCTGCTGCTGATGTTCATCCCCGTCGTCAACATCGGCGCCTTCTTCCTGGTCAACGGCTACCTGCTCGGCCGCGAGTTCTTCGAATTCGCCGCCATGCGCTTCCGTTCGGAGCAGGAGGCCAAGGACTTGCGCCGCCGCAACGCCGGCACGGTGTTTCTGGCCGGACTCGTCATATCAGCCTTCCTGGCCGTGCCGATCCTCAACCTGCTGACGCCGCTCTTCGCCGCGGCGATGATGGTGCATCTGCACAAGGCGGTGTCGGCGAYCGAGATGGCAATAGCCCGGGCTTAGCGCTCGTCGGCGGCGAACAGCGTCTGCAGTTTGCCATAGGGCATGCCGTCGCGGGAAAACTCGAACGTGCCATGGCCCAGCATCTCGCGCGACGCCCGCTCCATCATGCCGAAGGCATAGGTGGTGAGCTTCGAGCCGAGCGAAATGCGCTTGGCACCCGCCTCGGCAAGGACCGCGACAGAAAAGCCCGGCACCGCTAGCACGTTGACCGGCTTGCTGACTGAGGCACACAGCGTGCGGATCATGCCGATGTCGGTAATCCCAGGCGCATAGAGCACGTCGGCCCCGGCTTTCTCGAACGCCTGCAGCCGCCTGATCGTGTCGTCGAGATCGGGCCGGTCCCACAGGAAATTTTCCGAGCGCGCGGTCAGCACGAAATCGTGCTTCAGCGCGCGTGCGGCCTCGGCCGCCGCGGCCACCCGTTCGACGGCGTGCGAAAATTCGTAGATCGGCTTGTCGGCTTCGCCGGTGTGGTCCTCGATCGAACAGCCGGCAAGGCCAGCGGCTTCGGCAGCAAAGATCGTCTCGCCGGCACTTTCGGGGGTGTCGCCCTTGCCTTTTTCGAGGTCGGCCGACACCGGCAGGCCGGTGGCATGCGCCATGTCGCGGCAATGGTGGATCATCGTCTCAAAGCCGACGCCGCCGTCGGGAAGACCGCGCGAAAAGGCAAATCCGGCACTCGTCGTCGCCAGCGCTTCGAAGCCGAAGGAGRCCAAAAGCTTGGCCGTGCCGACATYCCACGGATTGGGAATGATGAAGGCGCCGGGCGCCTCGTGAAGTTTCCGGAAAACCGCGCCCTTGTCCATCGCCTAGCCCTCAAGACTGAACCGCACCAAGGGGATACTAGCCCGGACTTCTGGACCTCACAAATCCCCATTTCAGGGGATGGGGATCAATCCTGCCAGGCTGCGCATGTCGTTGAACAAGACACCGCCGGCGGCGGCAAGGCCGTCGCGGTCGGAATGCGGGTCGCCGTGATAGGCAAACACCCGCATGCCGGCAGCAGCCCCGGCCTGGGCGCCGGCGACGCTGTCTTCAATGACGATGCAGTCGGCCGGCTCAACGCCCATCTTGCCCGCCGCATGCAGGAAAAGATCGGGGAACGGCTTGCCGCGCTCGACCATGGTGGCGGAGAACAGCACGTCGCGGAAATGCTCAAGCAGCCCGGTTTGGCCAAGCGTCATGTGCATCTTGCCGACGCGCGCCGAAGACGCCACGCAATAGCCGATGCCGGCAGACTTGACCGCATCTATGAAGGTCTCGATATGCGGGATCGCCTGCACGCCGCTGCCAAACAGATCAGGCAGCTCGCGATACCAGCGCTCGACGAAGTCAGGCCCGAGGCTGATGCCCGTCGCCTCGACTTCTTTTTGCACCGATACCAAGCTGCGCCCGACGAATTGCCGGCGGCACTCCTCGTAGCTCACCGGATAACCGGCTTCACTCAGCCAAGACGACAGTCGCCGGTTGGCCAGCGGCTCGGTGTCGACGAGCACGCCGTCGCAGTCGAAGATGACGAGCTTGGGCGCCCTCATGCGGTGCCGGTCGAGCCGAAGCCACCGGCGCCGCGTGTCGTTTCGCCGGCAAGGTTACGTTCCTCGATCGAAGCGCGGGTCACCGAAGCGATCACCATCTGGGCGATGCGCATGCCGCGCTCGACGTAGAAGTCCTCGTCGCCGTGGTTGATCAGCAGCACCTTGACCTCGCCGCGATAGTCGCTGTCGATGGTTCCGGGCGTGTTGAGGCAAGTGATGCCGTGCTTGAAGGCAAGGCCGGAGCGCGGACGGATCTGGCCTTCGAAACCTTCGGATATTTCGAACACCAGGCCTGTCGGCACCAATGCGCGCTTGCCGGGCAGGATCAGGAGCGGACGGTCGTCGGGCACTGCGGCGCGCAGGTCCATGCCTGCGGCACCTGATGTCTCGTAGGACGGCAGGGGCAGCTCGGCTGAGTGCGGCAAGCGGACGATCCCGATGACGGGGGCGGAAGAGTTTTCAGGGGCGGATTTCATGGCGGCGATCCTATGGGACGGTCATCGAAGAACGTCAATCCCGATATCTGCGCTCTATGTTTCAGATGAGGCAACTGTGTGGTTTTCGCCATGCGCCGCAGCGAAACGCAGCTGCAACCTGGGTCAGATAGACATACGCACGCCGTTTACGTTTTGTTATCCATGCTGGCTGAGTCTGGGCGACGTCTGCGCCCACGATTGCGGGCCCAAATTGGGATCGATGAGCCATGTGCCGATGGGCTGCCTATCTCGGTGATGAGGTCTTCCTCGAAGACATCGTGACAGCGCCTTGTCATTCGCTGATTGCCCAGAGCCACCACGCCCAGGAAGCGAAGTCGCCGACCAATGGCGACGGTTTCGGACTCGCCTGGTATGGCGACCGTCCGGAACCGGGCCTCTACCGCGACATCTTGCCGGCGTGGTCCGATCCCAACCTGAAGAGCCTGTGCCGGCAGATCAAATCAGGCCTGTTCCTCGCCCATGTCAGGGCGTCGACCGGTGGTGCCACCAGCCGATCCAATTGCCACCCATTCATCTCGGGCCGCTGGAGCTTCATGCACAATGGCCAGATTTCGAGCTTCGAAAAGATCCGCCGCCGGCTAGAAGCGAGCATCGGCGACGAACTGTACGACCAGCGCCAGGGCACGACCGATTCCGAACTGTTCTTCCTGCTGATGCTGGAGGAGGGGCTCGACGCCGATCCGCAAGGTGCGGTCGCGCGCGCCACCCGACGCGTCGTCGCGGCAGCGTATAGCGCCGGCATCGATCCGCAGCTGAAGCTCACCGCCGCCTTCAGCGATGGGGAGAGCCTGTTTGCGGTGCGCTACGCCACCGATGCGCATGCGCCCACGCTCTACACCAGCGACCATCGCAGTGGCCGCTGCATCGTCTCGGAGCCGTTCGACCGCGAAGGCCAGAGCTGGCAGGCGGTGCCGCCGTCGAGCTTCGTCACCATGACGCGGGATGGCATGTCGATCCGCACGTTTGAGCCGGCGGCTGAAGGCTTGCGCGCTGCCGAGTAGAATCGCCGATACATCAATGATGCGTCAGCGCGTGGTTCATCGGCTCCCAGTACATCTTCTGCCAGCCGTCTTCGAGCGTGTGGTGCGTCGACCGGGGATAGCCGCTCTGGTCGAAGACAAGCCTGGTGCCGGTGCCGTCGGCCTGCAACTCGAAGCGGACGATCGAAAAGATACCCTCGGGCCAGGCGCGCGCCCGCCAAGTCTGGACGATGCGTCGGTTGGGCACCAGCTCGACGTTCCGCGCTTCGATGTCGCCGCCGAACATCGACACTTCGCCACCCTCATGGGGTGAGATGTGGGCTGCGCGTCCGCCCGTCATCGCCTGGAAACGGGAGGAATTGAGCAGCAGGTCGTAGATGTCTTTCGGCGTGCCTTTGAAATGAACTTCCTGATGGATGGTCATGGCGACCTCCTGGATCGCTGGTGCATGACCCGGAAAATCGGAATCGATTTTCGGAAAGGGTCATGCGCAACTTCAAAGCTACAGCGTCCTTTGCGCGTCCCAAAGGACGCGCGGCGCTGTAGGGCAGCGTCGCATTGATCGACGCCTTTGCGCATATTTTCTGCCTGTCGGTTGTAGCCGTCAACGACGACATGCAGCCCGAGCACGATGCCGGGGCCGCATGTCGCGAAGGGTTCGGTTTCGGGTCAGCCCGCAGCGTCGACCGCCGCGCCGAAGCCTTGAAGAATGCCGCCCCAGCCGCCTTCGGAATCGAGCATCACGGCCGTTTCTTCGGCCTTCGGGCCCATGTTCTCGAGCAGCCGGTGTTCGAGATCGACGCGGGTTCCGCCGCCTGCAAGGGCAACGAACCTGATTTCGATTTCGGTAAGAAGGTCGGGATCGAATTTCCAGTCCGTGCCAATGCGCCAGGCGAGCACGATGCGCTGCGGCGGCTCCCAGGCGATGACATCGCCCCATGGGCATTCGCTGCCGTCTTCGCCGGTCTCGTACCAGCGCCCGCCGGCACGGGGCTCGATGGTCGCCGTCTTGAGCGGGGCGGCGCCTATGCTGTGGGTCTTGGGCCACCAGCTCGAAAAGCCCGATGTGAAGACCTCGAAGGCGCGTGCCGGGCTTGCCTTGACGGTGACCGAGCGGCGCACCGGCGATGGCGAAATCGTGACTGTCATGTCTGGTCCTCCTTGTCCGCCTTGAGCTTGAATTCGTCGAGTACGTCGCCCCAGAGTTGATCGAGCCATGCCCGCATGCGGCCAAGGCCGGCCGGGTCGATGTGATAGATATTGCGCGCGCCCTGAGGTTCCATACGCACCAGCCGCGCCTCCTTGAGCACTTTGAGATGCTGCGAAACCGCAGACTGCGACACGGGAAGTCCGCGCGTCAGCTCCGCCACCGAACAGGGCCCCACGCTTACACGCTCGAAGATCATGCGGCGCGTTGGGTCGGCTAGAGCGGTGATCTGCGAATAATCATAAGTCATAACTAATGATAAGTATAAACTGATGGTAAGTCAACCACGTTGGAGACGCACCTGAAAATGGCCACGCCGGTGGCTCCTGACAGCTCCTTGGCAGGAGAGAGATTGTAGTTTCGCGGATCGGTTCGTATCTGCGCAGGAGGCCCCGCATGCGAAATGTCGCACAGGGGCCTGCGCGGGGGCGCAGTGCAGGGACGAAAGACTGATGACGGAAGACCCAACACAAGCCGCGCCGGCGCTCAAGGAGATTTTCGACCGGGCGCGTCTTCGCCACATCGCCCATGAAACGGCATCCATCGCGCCAGGGTTCGATGCGGAAAAATTCATGGTGCTTGCTACCGAGAACCTCGACGAACTCGGCATCATGCAGCGTATGCGTCTGACGGCGATGAGCTTGCACGCCAGCCTGCCCGGCGGCTTCGAGGACGCGATTGGGGTTCTCCATGAGCTCGCACCGCGTATCCAGCATGGCTTCGCATCGATCGTCCTGTCCGAACACGTCGCGCTCTATGGCAAGGGTCATTTCGACCTGTCGATGGAGGCGCTGAAATTCTTCACCCGCTTCGGATCGGCCGAATTCGCCATCCGCCATTTCCTGGCTCAGGATTTCGACAGGACCCTTCAGGTGATGCGTGGCTGGGCGCTTGATGACAACGAACATGTGCGCCGCCTCGCCAGCGAGGGCTCGCGCCCGCGGCTGCCATGGTCGTTCCGGCTCAAGCGGCTGATCAAGGATCCTTCGCCGACGGCGCCGATCATCGAGGCGCTGAAATGCGATTCCAGCCTCTACGTGCGCAAATCGGTGGCAAACCACCTCAACGACATCTCCAAGGACCATCCCGACAAGGTGATCGACCGCGTTTCCGCGTGGGACATGGACGACAAGAACACCGCCTGGATCGTCAAGCATGCGCTGAGGACAATGATCAAGAAGGGCGATGCACGTGCGCTTGGCGCCATCGGCACGACAGGCACGCCGATGGTCCGCGTCGAGGCATTCGCGGTGTCGCCGGCCGCCATCATGCTCGGCGGCCGCATCACGCTCAAGGCAAGCCTTGCCTCGACCGCCGCGGCAGCGCAGCAGCTGGTGGTCGACTATGCCGTCCACTACGTCAAGAAAAGCGGCGGCAGCGCGAAGAAGGTCTTCAAGCTGAAGGAGATCAACCTGCCGGCGGGCGGCCAAAGGGAAATTTCGATCAGCCAGGCGGTGCGCGATTTCACCACGCGCAAGCACTATCCCGGCCATCATCTGATAGAACTGATCGTCAACGGCGAGACATTGGCCGAATCCGGTTTCGAGTTGAGGGGATGATCTGCGCCAATTCCTCGACAGCCGCCGGCCCCGCTGCTAGAAGCCCGCGCAAGGAATAGTGGCGGACGGCCTGTTTCCTGCCGGTTGCGGTGCGCCGTGACGGCTCTGCCTTTTTCGGGCAGGGGAAAACTGGCTGTCTCCCGACTGCACAATAGGAATCCCCGATGGCTGAAGACATCGAAAAGGCGGTGGCGCGCCGCCGCACTTTCGCGATCATCGCGCACCCTGACGCCGGCAAGACGACGCTGACCGAAAAGCTGCTGCTGTTTGGCGGCGCGATCCAGCTTGCCGGTGAGGTCAAGGCTAAGAAAGACAAGATCCAGACCCGCTCGGACTGGATGAAGATCGAGCGCGAGCGCGGTATCTCTGTGGTCACCTCGGTAATGACCTTCGAATATGGCGACAACGTCTTCAACCTGCTCGACACACCCGGCCACGAAGACTTCGCCGACGACACCTATCGCACGCTGTCGGCGGTCGACAGCGCCGTCATGGTCATCGACGCCGCCAAGGGTATCGAGCCGCGCACGCTGAAGCTGTTCGAGGTCTGTCGCTTGCGCGACATCCCGATCATCACCTTCGTCAACAAGATGGACCGCGAGGCGCGCAACACCTTCGAGATCCTCGACGAGATCGAAGAGAAGCTGGCGCTCGACACCGCGCCGATCACCTGGCCGATCGGCCAGGGCAAGACGTTTTCCGGTACCTATCACCTCGCCCAGAACGCCGTGCGCCACGGCGATGCCGAAAAAGAGCGCACGCCTGTCCACGGCCCCGACTCCAACCGCGCCGCCGGCCTTCTGCCCGACAATGAGCGCCCGGCCTTCATCGAGGAGCTGGAGCTGGCCCGCGAGGCGTGCCGGCCCTTCGACCTACAGGCGTTCCGCGAAGGCCATCTGACGCCGGTCTATTTCGGCTCGGCGCTGCGCAATTTTGGCGTCCGCGACCTGATCGAGGCTTTGGGCGAGATCGGCCCGCCACCCCGTGCTCAGGAAGCCGACACGCGCAAGGTCGAGGCGACGGAGGAGAAGATGACGTCGTTCGTCTTCAAGATCCAGGCCAATATGGACCCCAACCACCGCGACCGCATCGCCTTCGTCCGTGTCTGCTCGGGCGAACTCAAGCGCGGCATGAAGGCCAAGCTGGTGCGCACCGGCAAGCAGATGAGCCTGTCGGCGCCGCAGTTCTTCTTCGCCCGTTCGCGCATCACCGCCGACGAAGCCTATGCCGGCGACGTGGTGGGTATCCCCAATCACGGCACGCTGCGCATCGGCGATACGTTGACCGAGGGCGAGGACATCCTGTTCCGCGGCGTGCCTAATTTCGCGCCGGAAATCCTGCGCCGCGTCCGCCTCGGCGATGCGATGAAGGCCAAGAAACTCAAGGAAGCGCTGCACCAGATGGCCGAAGAGGGCGTGGTCCAGCTGTTCCAGCCCGAAGACGGCTCGCCGGCCATCGTCGGCGTCGTCGGTGCGCTGCAGATCGACGTGCTCAAGGAGCGGCTGTCGGTGGAATACACGCTGCCGGTCGACTTCGAGATGGCGCGGTTTTCGATCTGCCGCTGGATCGACGCCGACGACAAGGCCGATTTGCACCGCTTCATCGAGAGCCATCGCGGCGACATCGCGCGCGATCTCGACAATGATCCGGTGTTCCTCGCCCAGCACGAATTCTCGCTCAACTACGAGGCCGAGCGCTGGAAGTTGATCCGCTTTGCCGCGATCAAGGACTATCAGGTCCGCGACATCGTCGCGTGATCCCAGAAAGCGGAGCGGCTTTGCTGCTCCGCCTCTCCGTTTCGTCATTCCGTCATGTAAATCGCCTAATGACATTTCGGTGCCGCTGTCGACCCTGGTCCAACCCAAGGTGGGTGACAGTGCGACACTTGAGATGTTCAATGCGCCGTTGCCTGTCCAGGGCCCCGGCGGGCCGATGCGCTGGCACGGAGGAATGACGACGCATGATGGTTTCAGCATTGATCGAGCGTGAATTGACCCAAATCGGCTCTCCCGTCCGCAACGGCGTCTTCGTCGCTGTCGTTGGCCCCAGCGGTGCCGGCAAGGACACGCTGATCGCCTATGTCCGCGAGCGCCTTGGCGACGACGAGCACGTCGATTTCGCCCGCCGCGTCATCACCCGCCACAGCGACGGGGCGACCGAAGATCACGATACACTGGCCGACGCCGCTTTCGTCGAGGCCGACGCTTCCGGCGCTTTCGCGCTGTCGTGGGAAGCGCATGGCCTGCGCTACGGCATTCCGGCTTCCGTCGACGATGCGATTGCGGTCGGCCATGTCGTTGTCGCCAACACCTCGCGCGGCGTCATCCCCGCTCTGCGCGAGCGCTACGCCAATGTAGCGGTGGTCGAAATCACGGCTGCCCCCGAAATCCTGGCCGAGCGGCTGGCAGCGCGCGGGCGCGAGTCACGCGGCGAGGTTCTGGCACGTCTGGCGCGCACTGCTCCGCACGATCTCTCCGGTCCCGGCCATGTCGCCATCGACAACAGCGGTACGGCCGATGTCGCCGGCGAGCGGTTCTTGGCCGTGCTGCGCAAGGCGGTCGCCTTTTCCGACGTATCAGGTCAGGTGTGATTGCGTAAGCAGAAGCTTACGCAATCATGCGCAGCATGTGATTGTCCCAGACATATTCCGTGCGGCTTGCCTGCTTGCCGTTCGGCTCGACGATGACGCCTGCGCCCGTGGTGGCGAGGAAGCCGCCGCGGTCGGGCGCCAGACCGCAGACTTCGTCCAGGTCGTTCCTGGCGACCACCTTGCCGGTCCCGGCGTCGATCATCGCCCAGGCGTTGCCCTGCGGCGATGACACCGCCACCAGGCCGGCGTCGCGATTGGCCGCCACCGAGCCGATATAGTTGCGGAAGCCACCGAGAATGTCTTCGGGCATCTCCAGCATGGCGAGTTCCTCTCCGCGCGCGGCGCAGCCGACGAGCAGCGGCGTTTCCGTCGCCGGGCCCTCATGCTGGCAGCCGAACCAGACAGTGCCTTGGGCGTCGATGTCCATGTGCCGGATCGAAAGCTGGTGCAGCTTTTCCGGCAGCTCATGCTTTTCCAGGAGAACACCGCTGACACGGTCGACGAGCACGAAGGATGGCTTCATGATCGGGATATTGAGCTTGGCGCGGCCGAAATCCGGATGGGTCTCGATGCCGCCATTGCAGATCGCAAGCGTGCGTCCGTCGCCAAGCAGGATCAGCTCGTGCGGGCCGACACCATGGGTCGGGAACTCGCCGAGGCGGCGGAAGCCGTCGCGCGCGTCATAGATGCCGACCATGCCGGCGGCATTGTCGAAATCATTCTCGGTCACATAGAGCAGGGCACCATCGGGCGAAAACACGCCATGGCCATAGTAGTGCCGGCCAGTGATGCTCGGAATGGTCAGCGGCTCATCCTTGCCGGTGTGGTCGAAGACCAGCATGAAGGTGCCGGGCTGGCGCGCGAACACCACCGACTTGCGCGAGATCGGATCGAAGGTGACGTCGTGGCCGCGCTCGGGCAACGCCACGCTGTGCAGGATCTTGCCGGCCTCCGACAGCACCGCGACGCCATATTCGCCTGTGCGTGCTTGGTAAGCGGTGGCGAACATAGCGTCGGTTTCGAGCGCCAGCGCACGCTTGGCGGGAGCGAGCGACATCAGGAAGGTCGCACCTGCCGCCTTGAGGAAATCGCGGCGGTCGAACAGCGGCGAGCGCATGACTAGTCCCCGTCGAGCGAGGAGAAGCCGGCGGTGAGGCCGAGCGCGCCGGCAAGGCGGGTACCGAACAATTCCGACAGGCTGGACGTCACGACGCCGAAATAGGTCAGCTTGGCGCGCTTTTCCGGGTCAGCGAGCACAGCGTCGATCGGCCCGGTGATGCCGGTCACGGCATTTTGTGCGTTGGCGAATTCGAAATCGATGGACTGTGCGATCCATTCGGAATCTGCCGGCAGCAGGCTGCCAAATTTCGAGGCGCCGAACAACGCCTTCATGCCTGAAATGTTGCCGCCAAGGGCGGCGGCGGTGCCTTGCGAACGCCAGTACAGCGCCTGCTTCGGCTTGTCGGAAGCCGCATCCTTGCCGAGGAAACCGTTGACGCGCACGTCGCGCACAAGTTCGAGGCCGTTGACATAGACTTCGAGCAGTTCGGTCACCGCCTCGCTGGCGTCGCGATAGAGCGGATTGGCGGCACCGGGATGCTGCCACTGGCTGGCAAAGCCCTTGTCGTCGCGCCAGGCGGCGTCGACCTCGCCAGCGATCGTGGCGACATTGCCTGCTATCGCCTTGCCATAGGAGCAGCGATAGGCGGCCGATGTGCCCGCAAGTTCGTCGGCGCCGGTGCCGAACAGAACGAACTCCAGCGCGCCGAGCCCTTGCATGGCGACGCTCTTCTGCGCCAGCTTCGCTGCGTCGGTCGCGGTCACGTCCTCGCCGGCAATGGCGGCTTGCACCTGCTTCAGGCCGGTGCCTTTGCGGTCGGGCCAAAACAGCATGCGCTCCAGCCGATTCTGCTCGGTGATCGGCCCGAAGCGGATGATCTCGATTTCCGACCACGTCACAGTGGTCTTGGAGAAAGCTTCGCGTGCCGCCTTCAGATTGCCGGCCGATGGTGACGTGCATAGCGTGTCGAGGTTCTTTCCGAGCGCCGCCGTGTCCTGCACGAGCCGACCATAGGTGGGGCGGATGAAGCCGTCGATGGCGTTGGCGATCACCTCGTCCGAGGCCTGGTTGGCGTAGGCTGCGGGCGCGGGCAGGATGAGGCAGGCAACAAAGGCTGATGCGAGCGTAAGTCTAGCCATCAGAGCGACTCCAGGAATTTGACAAGCGCTGTGCGGTCGTCGGCGGGGAGGGCGGCAAAACGGTCGCGCGCGCCTTGCGCTTCGCCGCCATGCCACAGCACCGCCTCAGTCAGGTTCCGCGCCCGCCCGTCATGCAAGAAGAAGGTGTGATCGTTGACGGTTTTGGTCAGGCCGATGCCCCACAGCGGCGGCGTGCGCCATTCGCTGCCACTGGCGTCGCCGACCTGCTGGCCGTCGGCCAGGCCTTCGCCCATGTCGTGCAGCAGGAAGTCGGAATAGGGCCAGATCAGCTGGAAGGCCTGCGCCTTGTTTGGCGTAGCGCGCCGGGTGACGAATTTCGGCATGTGGCACGCGGCGCAGCCGGCTTCGTAGAACATCTGCTTGCCGCGCAGCACTTGCGGGTCGTCGATATCGCGTCGTGCCGGTACGGCGAGGTTTTGCGAGTAGAACGTCACCAGATCCATGATCGGATCTGGCGCTTCGACCGGCCCAAGCCGCTCCTGCACGCCGTTGGGCATGGCGAGGCAGTCGGTTTGGGCTTGGGTACAATCGCCCCAGTGGTGCGCAACGTCTGGTGTCGAGATACCGATGTCGCCGGCAAAGGCATCGGCTGACTGCTGGCGGACCGATGGTGTCTGGGCCTTCCAGCCGAAGCGGCCGAGCGTCAGTTCGCCTGATTTGCCGTCGCGCACGATCGACGCCTTGCCGGAGATACCGTCGCCATTCTTGTCGTCGGGGTCGGCATTGGCAAGGATGTCGGCCGGATGGATCTGCTCGACAAGCCCGAGGCCGATCATCTGCGGTGTCACGCGCGGCGACAGCGTCGTTGCCGGATGCATCGGGCCGTAGCCGAGATCGGAGACAGAGTAGCTGGGCTTGCGCAGCGAAAGCTTCGTGCCGTCGCCGAGTTCGACCGGAACCTCCTCATAGGAGATGACCATGTGGCCCTCGCCGGTGAGGCCGGGAACTGCGAGGTCCTGGAACTGGGCGCCGTAAATGGGATCGGGGAAATTCAGCACCTTGCGCTCGGCGAGGGCGGCCTTTTCTTCCTCAGTCTCGGCCGGGCGGGCAAGCCTCAAGAACATCGAGGTCGCGTCCGAATTTCCTTCCGGCGGATGGCCGCGGCCATCCTTGAGATGACAGCTCTGGCAGGCGCGCGCGTTGAACAGTGGCCCCAAGCCGTCCGAGGCCTGGGTCGAGGACGGCGACGACACCCATAGCTTGCGGAACATGCCGTTGCCGAGCTTGAAGGTCCCTTCTTCCTCGAAGGTGATGTTAGCTGACGAATGCGAGAAGGCATCCTGATTGACGCGCTTTTGCGACGTTCCAGCGCCACCTTGCATCAGCTCGAACTGTTCGGGCTTCGAGAAGTCGGTGGTCGGTTGGACGATCTTTTCGACGCGCGCCTTGTCCGAGGGCTTGAGGTCGTGGCGCTCCGTTGCCAATCCGTCCCGCTCGCCGGCGACGGATGGCATCGCCGCTGAGGCCAACAGCAGGCCCGCGACGATGAAGCGGAGTGCCGGAGCACTTCGCTTGTCGTATGTGTTGTCGGTGCTGGTAGGCGCACCCGGCAGCATGCGGCGCGTTAGTAAAAAAGTGCGCCGCATTCCGGCATGTCCTATTCGGCCTTGTCAGCGGTCTCGGCGTTGAGCTGACCGTACTTCTCTTCGCCGATCTCCGCGAGCAACTGCAGCTGCGTCTCGAGGAAGTCGATGTGACCTTCCTCGTCGGCAAGCAGTTCCTCGAAGAGTTTCATGGATACGTAGTCCCCATGCTGGGAGCAGATGTCCCGGGATTTCTTGTAGGAAGTGCGCGCGTCATACTCGCCGGCGAGATCGCTTTCGAGCACTTCCTTGACGTTCTGGCCGATGCGCAGCGGTGCAAGTGACTGCAGATTGGGGTGGCCTTCGAGGAAGATGATGCGCGCGACAAGCTTGTCGGCGTGGTGCATTTCCTCGATCGATTCAGCGCGTTCCTTCTTGGCCAGCTTGCCGTAGCCCCAATCCTCAAGCAGGCGGAAGTGCACCCAATATTGGTTGACCGCGCCGAGTTCGAGGAAAAGCGCCTCATTAAGCCGCTCGATGACCTGTTTTTCGCCCTTCATTGATCCTGCTCCCGAATTGGACCCGCAACTCTTTCACACGATCCATGTGTGAAACGATATCCACCCCACTCGCCTCCGAACGAGCGTGATAGGCTTCGGTTACCCGAATGATCGTTTCGACCACATTTGGGAAGCAGCCGCAACAGCGCCCGCGCTTTTGCAGCGTGTGATAGACCTTTGCTGGCACGATCAGGCACCAGGGATCCTTGTCCAGGAGTTCTATGATCGTATCTTCGATCTCCTTCTGGGTGATCAGGTTGCAGTGGCAGATCAGCATAACGGACTCAGGGATGGCTGGCGGCGCGCTTCCGGCGCGCCGCTTGGCTGAAATTATCTAGGTGCGAAGAAGGCTCACTGGAAGACCTTGTCGGGGGAATCGAGGCTGTCCGAGCCCTCGAACGCGATCGCGTCGAGCTTCAGGGCAGCAACGGCACGCTCGATCGACTTGGTCTGGTCGACAAGCGCGTCGATCGCCGCCTGGACGGTGGCGTTGCCTTCGGCATTGCCTTCGCCGATCTGCTGGTCGTAGGCCTCGCCAGCGACGGCGCGGGCCTGGATCGCCTCCATCTTGGCCACCGTCGTGTCCAGCTTGCCGGAAAGCTCGGTGTCGAGCGCGGCGTCGGCTTCCTTGACCATGTCGGACACCGACGGACCCTCGACAGTCGAGCCATCGATGCGCTTGTAGGTGCCGTGATAGGCGTTGCGGATGCCGACCACGTCATAGAGATGCGAGATGTGGGTATTGTCCGAGAAGCAGTCGTGCTCTTCCTCCGGATCGTGCAGCAACAGGCCGAGCTTCATGCGCTCGCCGGCGAGTTCGCCGTAGGACAGAGAACCCATGCCGGTAAAGATGGTGGAGATGCCGGTGTTGGCCTCGCCGTCGAGCAGCGCCTTGCGGGCGGCACCGTCTGCCTTCCAGTTGCCGACCATCTCTTCGAGATCGGCAACCAGCAGATCGGAAGCCGCATTGAGATACTGGCCGCGGCGGTCGCAATTGCCGCCAGTGCAGTTGGCGATGTCGTAGTCGGTATAAGGGCGATTGCCGGCGCCTGGGCCGGTGCCGTTGAGGTCCTGGCCCCAGAGCAGGAATTCGATGGCGTGGTAGCCGGTCGCCACATTGGCCTCGATGTCGCCGGCTTCCTGCAAGGTGCCGGACAAGAATGCGGGCGTGATCTTCGAAGCATCGACCTTCTGGCCGTTGATCTCGATCGACGGGTTGGCGATCACGTTTGCGGTATAAAGCTTGTTCTCGTCGGATTCGGTGCCGTAGCTCTTGTCGACATAGTCGATCAGGCCTTCGTCGAGCGGCCAGGCATTCACGCGGCCTTCCCAATCGTCGACGATGGAATTGCCGAAGCGATAGACTTCGGTCTGCTGGTAGGGGATGCGTGCTGCCTTCCAGGCTTCGCGCGCGGCAGCGAGCGTTTCCGCCGATGGCTTGGCAATCAGCGCCTCGACCGCAGCGTCGAGCGCCTTGGCTGATGTCAGCGAGTCCTCGTATTTGGCGAGCGCGATGTCGGAATAGGTGGTGAGAACCGCCTTGGCGTCGGTTGCTGCCTTGGCCGGCAGCACGAAGATCGCGGCTGTCAGCGCGGTCGTTGCCGCAACAGCGGCAAGCCTGCCGTAGTGCCGGTTGCGCGAGATGGATGCAGGCATGGTCTCTCCTCAGTGAACCAGATGGAGCCGATACGCGCCGAAAAATCGTGTGCCGTCAGCTCTTTGCTGCATCGGCGGCATGGATTCGAATGAAAGCTCTGGGGCGGCCCGGCTTCGGACATGCGCGTGGTTCGAGGCCCAATTTGGGCGCAGCGCAACCATGCTGCAGGCAATCGCGCACTGGCGCGGTTCAACGAAGGCAGGCACCCGATAGGCTCCAATCGAAAGGGTTAAAGGCCCAGACATCAAAGACAGGCGCTGTAAAGCACTGCCTCATAAAAGCGTTGTGGCGGAAAAAGTCAACGCGACGTCAACAAAAAACGTAGCGCTATCAATAGTTTAGAATAATTCTAAACTAAGTTTGTCCAGTTTTCGGCGGAGATGGAACGGCCAACTCCTTGATTTGTCGAGATACGCATTCGAGCCAAGGCATCTCAGTGCCGTCACCTGCGACAACGCGTAGCGGCTGGTCATCTCGCCGCCAGCCAGCCAAATGCGAAGGGGTGCGCTTGACAGGCCGGTAGCAGGCTGTCACCCAAAAACCTGTCCTTGGCCCCTTGTGGCCGAGCTGGCCAACGGCCATTTCCCCGGTAACTCCCCAACAGCGAGGCGGGCATGAAGAACGGTGTCGTTATTGTCGGTGCAGGCCATGCCGGCGTCCAGGCCGCCGCCAGCCTGCGCGAAGAAGGCTATGACGGTCCGGTCCTGCTCGTCGGCGACGAGAAGGAACTGCCCTATCACAAGCCGCCGCTGTCCAAGACCTTCATCAAGGATGCCGCCGCCCAGCCGCAGCCGTTGCGCGGCGAAGTCTTCTACACCGGCCATTCGATCGAATTGCGCCCCGGAACCCTTGTCGCGCGCATCGATACCGGCGCGCGCCGGCTCGAGCTCGCCGGCGGCGGCAACCTTGCTTATGACCACCTGATCCTCGCCACCGGCTCGCGCCCGCGCATCTTGCCGCTGCCAGGAGCCGATCTTGCCGGCGTACTGTCGCTGCGCTCGGTCGCCGACGCGCGCCTGATCCGCGACCACAGCGCTGCCTGCGAAGACGTCGTCGTCATCGGCGGCGGCTTCATCGGGCTTGAGATCGCGGCTACCTTGGCCGCTGGCGGCCGTCGCGTCACCGTGGTCGAAGCGCTCGACCGGCTGTTGGGCCGTGCCGTCGCCCCGCTCATCGCCGAGCATGTACGCCAGCGCCTGGCGGCTTCGGGCATCCGCATCCTGCTCAAGACCACCATTGAGCGCATCGAGGGCGAGGGCGGACATGTCGCCGGCGTGCTGACGTCGTCGGGCGAAAGGCTGCCGGCCAGGATGGTCATCATCGGCATCGGCGTCGTGCCCAATGTCGAGCTTGCCGAGACGGCGGGGCTGACCATCGCCAATGGCATCCGCGTCGACCAGGCGATGCGCAGCTCGGTGCCGGAAATCCTCGCCATCGGCGACAATGCCAGCTACCGCCACTGGCAGACCGGGGGCGACGTTCGGCTGGAGTCGGTGCAAAATGCCACCGACCAGGCCAAGCTTGCTGCCCGCACCATCGTTGGCCATGACGGCAGCTACGGTGCCGTGCCGTGGTTCTGGTCCGATATCGGCGACATGAAGCTGCAGATGGTGGGCCTCACCGCCGGCAGCGACCGCCAGATCCTGTCGGGCGACACTGCGGAAAACCGCTTTTCGGTGTTCCACTTCATAGGCGACCGGCTCGTCGCCATCGAATCCGTCAATCGCCCGGCCGACCACATGCTCGGCCGCAAGATGCTCGGCCTCGGCTTCTCGCCGACCGCCGAGATGGTTGCGGGCGGAGCCGAGGCGCTGAAGGCTGCACTCGCAGCCCTGCCGCCAGCTTAAACGGCGACGGTGCGGCTGTCGCGGATCGAGGCTTCGAGGATATCGAGCGCCTCGGTCATGACTTCGTCCTGGATGGTGATCGGCGCCAGGAAACGGATGACGTTGCCATAGACGCCGCAGGTCAACAGGATCAGGCCCTTTTCGAGCGCCTTGAGCCGCACCGCATTGGCGAATTCGGCCGAGGGTGTGCCCTTCTTCACATCGTTGAACTCGACCGCGTTCATGAAGCCGGGCCCACGGATGTCGACGATCTCGGGAACGTCGTCGCGCAAGGATTCGAGCCGTTGCTTGAGCCGGGCACCGAGCTGATTGGCGCGGTCGCACAGATTTTCATCCTCGATCACGTCAAGTACGGCGTGGGCCGCGGCGACGCCGATCGGGCTGCCGCCATAGGTGCCGCCGAGCCCGCCGGGGCCGGGCGCATCCATGATCTCGGCGCGGCCGGTCACCGCGGCGAGCGGAAATCCGCCGGCGAGGCTCTTGGCCATTGTCATGAGGTCGGGCGCGACGTCATGGTAGTCCATGGCAAACATCTTGCCGGTGCGCGCGAAGCCGGTCTGCACTTCGTCGGCGATGAGCAGCATGCCGTGCTGGTCGCAGATCTTGCGCAGGGCTACCATGAAATCGCGCGGCACCTCGTAGAAGCCGCCTTCGCCCTGCACCGGCTCGATGATGATCGCCGCCACACGCGCGGGGTCGACATCGGCCTTGAACAGCCGGTCGAGTGCGGCCAGCGCATCGGCCGTGCTGACGCCGTGCAGCGGCACCGGGAAGGGCGCATGGAAGATGTCGCCCGGCATTGCGCCGAAGCCCGCCTTGTAGGGCTGTACCTTGCCGGTCAGCGCCATGCCCATGAAGGTGCGACCATGGAAGCCGCCGGCAAAGGCGATCACCGCCTGGCGCCCGGTGGCGCTGCGGGCGATCTTGACCGCGTTTTCGACCGCTTCGGCACCCGTGGTGACGAAGATCGTGCGCTTGTCGCCCTTCATCGGCGCAATGGCGTTGAGCCGCTCGCCGAGCCGGACATAACTCTCGTAGGGCACGACCTGATGGCAGGTGTGGGTGAAGCGGTCGAGCTGGGCTTTCACCGCTTCGATGACGCGCGGGTGGCGATGGCCGGTGTTGACGACCGCGATGCCGGAGGAGAAGTCGATGTAGCGTCGGTCCTCGACATCCCAGATCTCGGAGTTCTCGGCGCGGTCGGCATAGACCTGCGTCGTCATGCCGACGCCGCGTGCGATCGTGTTCATCTTGCGCTGTGAGATTTCGGCGTTTTTCATCGCTTATCCTCCAACCTTTCAGGCGTCTTGCACGCACTGAGCCGACGCCATATCTGCACCTCTCCTGGTTTTGTACAAGCCGTCACGATGGCCGAAGTGCCGGGTCCTTGATGACGGCAAAAAAATTGCCGACGCCATGTCGGAATTGCGCATACTGGCGCGTCCTATTCATGAAGGAACTGAATAGATGCTCTACGCCATCCTTTGCTACAACAACGAAGACGTCGTCTGCGCCTGGTCCAAGGAACAGGACGACGAGGTGATGGCGCGCCTTCAGGTGGTCACAGGCAAGCTGCGCGACCAGGGCCGGCTCGGCCCCGTGGCGCGGCTGATGCCGACGACGGCCGCCACCACCTTGCGCAAGGCCAAGGACGAGCCGTTGATCATTGACGGGCCCTTCGCCGAGACCAAGGAACAGTTCCTCGGTTTCTACGTCGTCGACTGCGACACGCTCGACGATGCCGTCGACGTTGCCAAGGAGCTGGCGGAAGCCAATCCCGGCGGCGGTTCATATGAATTGCGCCCGATCGGCGCGTTTTTCCCCGGAAAAGAGGCAAGATGACCGACCCGGCCTGGATCAACACGGCCCTTTCCTCCGCCAGGCCCCAGGCCGTGGCGGCCCTGCTGCGCTACTTCCGCGATCTCGATACCGCGGAAGAGGCGTTCCAGGAGGCCTGCCTGCGCGCGCTGCGCACCTGGCCCGAAAAGGGACCGCCGCGTGATCCGGCCGCCTGGTTGATCTTTGTCGGCCGCAATTCCGGCATCGATGCCGCAAGGCGCCGCAGCAAGCAGGCGCCGCTGCCGGCCGAAGAGTTGGTTTCCGACCTCGAGGACGTCGAGGCCGGTATCGCCGAGCGTCTCGACGGCCAGCACTACCGCGACGATATCCTGCGCCTGCTGTTCATCTGCTGCCATCCCGACTTGCCGGCGACCCAGCAGGTGGCGCTTGCGCTGCGCATCGTCTCGGGGCTGTCGGTCAAGCAGATCGCGCGCGCCTTTCTCGTCGGCGAAAGCGCAATGGAACAGCGCATCACCCGCGCCAAGGCGCGCATCGCCAATGCCGACGTGCCGTTCGAGGCGCCCGGTCCGGTCGAGCGCTCCGAGCGGGTCGCCGCCGTGCTGGCGATGGTGTATCTCGTCTTCAACGAGGGCTATTCTGCGGGTRCCACCGAAATCGCCAACCGCGCGCCCTTGTGCGAAGAGGCGATCAGGCTGGCGCGGCTGTTGCTGCGCCTGTTCCAGACCGAGCCTGAAGTGATGGGGCTGACAGCGCTTCTGCTGCTCCAGCACGCACGCGCCGCCGCGCGCTTCAATTCCGAAGGCGAATTGGTGCTGATGGAGGACCAGGACCGCACGTTATGGAACCGGTCGCTGATCGACGAAGGCCTGGCGCTGATCGACAAGGCGATGCGCCATCGCCGCTCGGGGCCTTACCAGATCCAGGCGGCGATCGCTGCCCTTCATGCCCGCGCCGCCCGTCCCGAAGATACCGACTGGGCCGAAATCGACCTGCTCTACTCGGTGCTGGAATCGATGACGCCTTCGCCGGTCGTCACGCTTAACAGGGCCGTTGCCTTCGCCAAGCTGCGCGGGCCGGAGGCGGCGCTCAAGCTGATCGAGCCGCTGGCGCCCAAGCTTGCGGGCTATTTCCATTTCTTCGGCGTCAAGGGCGGGCTGTTGATGCAGCTTGGCCGCACCGAAGAGGCGCGCGAAGCTTTTGACCGGGCGATTGCCCTTGCCAACACCGCAGCCGAGGCCGCTCATATCCGCATGCATCTCGACCGGCTTTCGGCGCCTTCACCGACATCGGTGAAGGCGAACGCCAAGGCGACAAGCCGTCAGCTCCAATAGCGGCGCGACTACCCGCGAAGCCAATACGGGAAGTGTCCATCCTCCCCTTTGTCGGGAGACGGTGGCAAGGGCGTCTTCTTGTCGGCCGGGACTTCCACGACCTTGCGATAGAGGTGCCACGTCGCGTGACCGAGCACCGGGATGACTATGGCGAGGCCCGCCAGGAACGGCACTGACCCGATCAGCAGCGCGACCGCGACGATCAGGCCCCACAGCAGCATCGGCACCGGATTGCTCATCACCGCCCGTACCGAGGTCTCGATCGCGGCATAGGCACCGACATCGCAGTCGAGCAGCAGTGGAAGGGCGACGACAGTGGTGCAGAGCACTGTCAGGGCAAACAGGAATCCGATGAGATTGCCCAGGATAACCAGCGTCCAGCCGCGCTGGGTGGTGAAGAGATCGCCGAAGAACGATGCCATCGACTGCGGGGCGTCCGCCCCGTAAAGCGACGTGTAGAGCATCTGCGCGACCAGGAGCCATGCAACGAAAAGCGCGAGCAGCATGATGCCGATGACCAGCATTGCAGGAATGGCCGGCGAATGCCTGACATCGAAGGCATGCTTCCAGGACGTGTCGAGGTTTTGCTCGCGCCTTCGGCTGATCTCGTACAGGCCTATGCCGAAGAAGGGGCCGAGCAAGGCAAAGCCGGACATCAGCGGGAAAATGAGCTGCAGGGCGTTGCCGCCCGAAGTCCATGTGATCAGGAACACCCCAACGACCGGGTAGATCAGGCACAGGAAAACGTAATGCGAAGGCTTGTCCCAAAAGTCGTCGAAGCCACGTCGCAGCGCGTCAAACACATCCGCGACCGTTATGCGTCGGATCGCGGGATGCTCGATCGTATTGGTGGCGCCTGCGTACACATGGAAACTTGCCATGACCACTCCTCCGTTGGGGTGGGTCGCGGCTCGCGCTTGGCATGAGTGGTCACGCCAAACCGCGACCTTCACCTTGGCAAATCATAACGTGTTTCGCGTGATTTGACGACCCTGCCGAACGTGTCTCGGGGGCTCAGGCAAGGTCACCGGACGCAGTGGCCTTGCCCGTTGCCAGCGGACCGGAGTGGCGCTCCATGATCCGGCCGTCGGATGGTCCGGTCAGGCGCCCGTGCGGGCGACCACCGGGACATAGTTTTCGAGCTCCGGCGCCGGGAAGATGACCGAACCGGCGATTTCCGCCGAGCGGTAGAGCCCCATCAGGATCTCGACCACTGCGAGACCGTCATGGAAGGTCTCCATCGGCGTCTCGCCCTTGCGGAAGCACTCGACCATGTGGCGGTTCTCGTCGGTGTAGCCATAGACGCCGGCCTCGTCTTCCAGCACCGGCATCAGGCCCTGTTCGGCGTTCTGCTTTTCGACCAGATCCTCACCCTCCTCGCCCTTAACCTCACGCGACATGAAGATCTTGAGCCCGGTGTTGAGGGAGTTGAACTCCATCGCATATTCGGGCCCGAGCAGTTCGAGCTGGATGCGCAGGCCAGCCCCGACATAGGCCCATGAGGTCGTCGCCTCGATGACCAGTTCGTTGCCTTCCTCGTCCTCGAGCAGGATGGTGCCGCGGGCGAAATCCTCCGACGGGCGGTTGCGGTAGTCGACATCGTTGCCGAAGCGCTTGCGGAGCTGGTCGGCATAGTTGGGGCGCGTCCATTTGAGGTTGGCGACAGTGCCGCTGACCTGCTTGACGGTAAGCGACTTGCGCGCAGCGCCCGGCTTGGTCAGCAGGTGGCGGGCGACCTCGACGCTGTGGCACATCATGTCTGACAAAACGCCGCCGCCCTGCTTGTCGCCCTGCCAGAACCACGGCTCGTGCGGGCCCGAATGCTCCTCCGCCGCGCGTGCCAGATAGGGCCGGCCGGTGGCCGAGGCGGCACGGCGCCAGATGATGTCCTTGCCACGGATGACCGGGGTGCAGAACACCTGGTTTTCGAGATAGCCGTGGTTGAGGCCGGCGTCTTCGGCCAGTCGCAGCATCTCGCGCGCTTCGGCGATGGTGCGGGCAAGCGGCTTTTCGCAGGCAACGGCGAAGACCTTGCTGCGCCCGGCCTTCACCTCGGCATGCAGCGTGCGCATCACGTCGAGGCGGGTGTAGTTGGGCGAAAGGATCCAGATCGCGTCGACATTGTCGGCATTGACGAGCGACTCCAGGCTGTCGTGGCTGGTGCATTCGCCGAGGCCGAGCTCAGTGACGCGGTTGGCGAAACGCGCGCGGTTTTCGGCCTTGCGGCTGAACACGCCGGTGACGTCGACATTGCGCACGCCGAGCATGCCCTTGAGGTGGAATTCCGCGATGAAGCCGCTTCCGACGAAGCCGACGCGCAGCCGCTGTTTGGGCAATCCGGTCATGTGAGGTCCCTCATTCCTAATATCTGAAATCACTTCGGCGCTGGCGCGGTGGTGCCGCGTATCTTCAGCGTTGTCGGCAGCATTGCCGACTTGCGCGGCGTGGGTCCGCCCGTCAGCATGTCGAGCAGCATGGTCATGGCCGCCCTGCCGATCTCGGTGCGCGGCTGGCTGACAGTGGTCAGCGGCGGATAAAAGGCCTCGCTGAGGAACAGGTCGTCGAAGCCGACCACCGACACGTCGCCGGGTATGTCGAGCCCGAGCTTGCGCAACTGGTGGATGACACCGAAAGCCATCTCGTCATTGGCAACGAAGATCGCCGTGGGCGGCTGCGGCAGCTCGAACAGGCCCTGGCACAGGCGCTGGCCGGTGTGCAGCAGATAGTCGCCGACCGGCTCATAGCCTTGGGGGATCGGCAGGCCGCTAGCTGCCATCGCCTTGCGATAGCCGTCGCGGCGATAGATGCTCATGATCTCCGGCACTGGGCCGGAGATATGGGCGATGCGCTTGTGGCCGAGGCCGATCAGATGCTCGACGGCGTTTTGCGCGGCCCCTTCATTGTCGATCAGCACATGTGGAAAGCCGGCGTTCTCGATCGCCTCGAGCGCCACAACGATGGGGGCGTCAGCGACCGAGGCAAGAAAGCCCTCGCGCTCAGGCAGCTTGCCCGTCATCAGGATCATGCCATCGGCATGGCCGTCGCGCAGCATGTCGAAATATTCGACCTCGCGGTCGGAATCGTTTTCGGTATTGCCCATGAGCACGGAGTAGCCGGCGGCGCGCGCGGTGGCTTCGACGCCTTTCAGGATTTCCAGATAGAACGGGTTGCCGACGTCGCGCACCACCATCAGCACCGCCATCGCCTTTTGCGTGCGCAGGTTTCGTGCGCTGACATTGGGACGGTAGTTCATCTCGCGAGCCAGATCGCGGATGCGGCTCAGCGTCGGCTCGGCCACCAGTCCGCTGTCGGAGAGCGCGCGCGAAACGGTGGCCGCGGAAACGCCCAGCCGCTCGGCAATGTCCTTGATCTTGGGACGGTCGTTCATCCGCGCATCGCCCGTCCGCGGCCATAAAACAGCATCAGCAGCAGAAGCGTGGCGCCGAACACCATCTGCCGTCCGGATTCGTCGATATGCACGGTGGTCAGGATGCCCTGCAGGATGACCAGCAGCACGGCACCCGCCATGGTGCCGGTGTAGCCGCCCTTGCCGCCCGACAGCGGCGTGCCGCCGAAGACCACGGCGATGATCGAGGCCAGCATGTATTGTTCGCCGACATTGGCGAAGGACGAGCCCGAATAGCCAAGCAGGCAGATGCCGGTGAGGGACGCGAATACGCCCGAGAGCATGAACAGCGAAATGCGCATGCGCCTGACCGGCACGCCGGCCATGTGGGCCGCATGCTCGTTCGAGCCGATGGCGTAGATGCGGTGGCCGTAGACGGTGCGGCCAAGCATGAAGGCCATCAGCAGCCCGATCGCCACCCACAGCCAGATGATGCCGGGCAGGCCGAGCAGGAAGGGCTGGGTGACGAAGCGCGACAGGCCGGGCGCGGCAAACCCCGACGGAATGCCGTTGCGCACGACGACAAGAAGCCCTTGCAGCACGCCGAGCATGCCGAGCGTCATCACCAGCGGCGGAATGCGCAGCAGCGTAACGCCCAGGCCGTTGAACAGGCCGATCAGGGCACCCGCCGCCATGCAGGCGAGCACCGCCGGCAGGATGGCGCTGTCGGCGCCGTTCATGACATTGCCGGCGATGATGGCGCTGAGCGAGATCACCCCGCCTACCGACAGGTCGATGCCCTCGCGTCCGCCGAGGATCACCAGATTCTGGCCGGCGGCGACGATGCCGAGCAGGGCTGCGACGATCAAAAGCCTGAGGATCTGCTGGCCCGAGGCAAAGCCGGGCGACAGTGCTTCGCCGAGCAGCAGCAGTGCCGCGATCAGGATCAGCGCCACCACCAGCGGCTGCTTGAGGAAGGTCAGAACGGACGAGGGCGTGGGTGCCGAAGGCGTCTGTGTTGTGGCGGTCATGCGCGTGCCCTCCGGCCGACGAGAACGCCCGCCATCAGTGCCACCAGTATGGCGAGGCCCTGGACCAGGTTCTGCCATTCCGACGGCGTGCCGACGAAGAAGACGAGCGAGTTGATGAGGCCGATGATCAAGGCGCCGATGATCGAGCCGACGACGGTGCCGAAGCCGCCCGACAGCGCGCTGCCGCCGAGCACCACCGCTGCCACCGAAAACAGGGTCATCTTGCCGCCGACCAGCGGGTCGCCGCTGGCCGTATCGCCGGTGATGCAAAAGGCGGCGAGCGCTGCAAACAGGCCGCACAGCGCATAGCCCTGGATGCGGATTCTGGTGACGGGCAGACCGCTCTGGAACGCGGCTTGCGCGTCATCGCCGACCGCCAGCAATTGCGTCGACAGCCGGGTGCGGGCGAGCAGATAGAGCACGATTGCAAGCAGCACCGCTGCGTAGAAGACAAACGGGATTTCGAAGAAACGTCCGCCATAGGTGCGCCAGAATGCGGCGGGTGCCGGCGTGCCGGCGACCGGCATGACGTAGAGTGCCAAGCCGGTGAAGAAGATGCTGGTGGCAAAAGTTGCGACGATCGCCTGCAGCCTAAGTGCCGCGACCACGATGCCGTTGACGATGCCGCAGGCAAGGCCGGTGAGCAGGCCGACACACAGGGCGGCGACAAGGGAAAAACCGCTGCCGCCCATCCTTTCCATCATCACGACGATGACGACATTGACCAGCGACACGATGGCGCCGACCGACAGGTCGATGTCGCCGGCATAGACGACATAGGTCTGGGCAACCGCCAGGAGCATCAGCGCCAGATAGGTCTTCACCAGTCCGGTGATGCCGATGAAACTCACGCTGCGCGGCTGGTAGAGACCGTTGAGCGCGAGCAGGACAAGCGCGATCAGCAGCGCCGGCAGGAAGGGATAGCGCTCGACGAGCCGTTTCAGCCCGCCTGGCTTTTGGGAAATGGTCGCGGTTGTCATCACGCGGCCTCGTAAGCTGCCTGGTAGAGATTATAGCGCGTGCGATCCGCGCCGGTGAGTTCGCGCCGCACCGAACCKCCATTGAAGACGAGGATACGGTCGGCGTTGTTGAGCAGCTCGGCGTCTTCGGAGGAATAGAGCACGATGCCCAGCCCCTCTGCGGCGAGCTTGCGGATCAGTGAAAACAGGTCCGCCTTGGCTGAGAGGTCGATGCCCTTGGTCGGGTCGTCGAGCAAAAGCACGTCGGGACGGTCGATCAGCCAGCGCGCAATGACGATCTTCTGCTGGTTGCCGCCCGACAGCGAATTGATCGGATGGCTGAGCCCGCCAAACTTGGTGTGCAGCGCCTCGAGCGCCGGCTTGACGCGTTCGGCGAGCGCAGACGGTCGTGCGAGGAAAAGTTTCTGCCTGAGATAGTGGATCGGCGTGACGTTCTCGAGGATCGGCCGGCCCGAAATGACGCCGTCGCGGCCTCGGTCGCCCGAGACATAGGCGCAGCCGCGCCGGATTGCTTCGCGCGGGTTCTTGGCCGCAAACGGCGCGCCGTTGAGCACGATTTCGCCCGAGGCGACTGGATTGACGCCGAAGATGGCGCGCAGCACTGCCGACTGGCCTTGGCCGTGCAGCCCGCCGAAGCCGAGGATTTCGCCCTTGGCGACCTCGAAGCTGACATTGGCGAAGCCCTTGCCGGAAAGTCCCTTGATCGCCAGAACGTTCGGCCGCCCGGCGGCAACGGCAGCGGGCGGCGCACTGTTGCCGGCGGCGAGTTCGTCCTGGCCGCCGACCATCATGCGGATCACCGCTGCGGGATTGGTCTCAGTGATCTTTTCGGTGCCCACTGTCTCGCCGTCGCGGATGACGGTGACTCGGTCGCCTATGGCGAAGATCTCGTCCATGCGGTGCGAGATGAAGATGATGCTGCGGCCTTGTATCTTCAGCTCGCGCAGGATTTCGAAGAAGCGGTCGACCTGGGCGCGATCTAGTGCGGAGGTCGGTTCGTCGAAGATGATGACGGGTGCCTCGGTTGCCAGCGCCTTCATGATCTCGACCAGCTGGCGCTGGTCGGCGCGCAGGTTCTCGACGGCGGTTTCGGCAGCAAAGCCGTCACCGGAGACGGTGTCGAACAAGGCGATATAGCGTGCGGCGCGGGCCTCCAGCGCAGCGCGATCGACAAAGCCCGCGCGGGTGGTGGGCAGGTCCGGAAGGCAGATGTTTTCCGCCACCGTGCGGTGAGCCGCCAGGCTGAGTTCCTGGTAGAAGATGCCGATGCCGTGGTCGCGCGCCGAGCGTGGCCCGGTGATGGTGACGGGCTTGCCGTCGATCAATATCTCGCCGCCATCCGGCCGGACGCTGCCCGCGAGGACCTTGCACAGCGTGCTCTTGCCCGAACCGTTCGAGCCGATCAGCACATGCACCTCGCCGGCGTCGATCGAAAGGTCGCCGCGGCGTAAGGCAAGGGTGGCGCCGTAAGCTTTGCTTACGCTACGGAGCTCAATTTTAGACATGGTGGTGGCTTCCCTGGACAAGGTCGGTCCGGGGGCGCCGCCTGCTCGGCAGGCACCCCCGGCTTGGGAGGAAGCTTACTTGAAGAGCTTCTCGGCGTCTTCGATGGAAAGCTGGCTGGTGTAGGAGAAGTAGCCCGGCTTGCCTTCCAGATCCTTGGCGACCTGCTCAACGTTCTTGGAGTCGATGAACGGGATCGGCAGGTACATGGCGTTCTTGTACTGGCCAGCCGTTGCCGGCTCCTTCAGTTCTTTGCCCTGCAGCATCAGCACGGCGACGTTGAGTGCCGAGGCCATGACGCCGGGCGGGTTCACCGAAGCGCCGGAGTTCAGCTTGTCCTTGACCCAAAGGTCGATGAAGTCCTTGCGGATCTCGCCCGTGGCGGCGATCGACGACTGCTTCTTGGCATCGATGATCGACTTCCAGGCGCCTGCCGCCATGCCGTCCTGCACCCACACGCCATTGATGTCGGGGTTGGTGGCGAGCAGGTTCTGCATCGCCTGCTGGCCCTGGGCCTGATCCCAGTTGGCGTTGACTTCATTGACGATCTTGATGTCCGGGTACTGGCCGAACACTTCCTTGTAGCCGGCGACGCGCATCTCGTTGGCCGGGTGGCCGGCTACGCCGTTGATGGCTACCACGTTGCCCTTGCCGCCGAGCGTCTCGGCCAGCCACTTGGCGCCCGCCGCGCCCCATGCCTTCTGGTCGATGCCGACATAGGTGGCGTCGGGCGACGACACTTCGGCGTCGGTCGAGATCACCAGGATGCCGGCTTCCTTGGCCTGGGCGAAGACCGGATCGAACGCGGTGGGGCTGTTCGGATTGATGATGATGGCGTTGACGCCCTCGCTGATGAAGTTGCGGACATGCGCGATCTGGCCGGGCACGTCGACATTGGCGCTCTGCACAACGACTTCGACATTGACGCCCTTGTCCTTCCAAGCGGCGGCCGCGGCCTGCGCCTGTTCGATCATCTGCGTGCGCCACTCCGAGCCGACCCAGCCATTCGACAGGCCGATCTTGAAGTCGGCCGCTTGGGTCGAGAACGCCGATACGGCCAATGCCGCGACGGTGGTTAAGGCAAATGCTGCAAATTTCTTCATGAATTCCTCCCGATGCAAAAACTGCTGCATCAGATGATAGTCAGAAAATGTAATCGATTTCAATCGGCATTTTTCGAGGTTTTCGACTCGATTTACGTCTCCGTGCCGTCAACGCGGATCCACGACTGCTGGCGCGTGATATGTTGGAGACATCGTTCCAGGACGGTACCAGCCTGGGAACAAGCAAAGTTGCATCGTCCGCCTGCGGAGGTTCCAGCTTGACCATATTGCTGACCGTCCTGGCGATGCTCGCCTTCGCCGCGAATTCGCTGCTGGCACGCGCGGCGTTGGATGGGGCGACGATCGATGCGGCGGCCTACACGGCCGTTCGCCTGATCTCGGGCGCCGTAGCTCTGATGCTGCTGATCTACTGGCAGCGTGGGCGCGGTGCGTTTCGTGCACTTCCCGGCAACTGGCCTTCGGGCCTGGCCTTGTTTTCCTATGCCTTGGCTTTCTCGCTCGCCTATCTTCGGCTTGGGGCAGCGACGGGCGCGCTGATACTC
>NZ_JBFUKO010000009.1:0-35114 GCF_056400805.1 Aminobacter sp. P4_H6_2 | reverse complement strand
GTGGCTCGAAGCGGCGGTGACGCTTGCCGCCACGATGGCGCTCGCCGTCGCAAGCGAGGCTGCCGGTCTGACCTTTGCCGCGCCGCTGCTGCCGCTGCTGATTTCGCTTTATGTCGGGCTCGAAGGTGCCGCCTTGCGTATCGCCGCCCTTCGCCGTGCCGGCTGGCACCAGTGGGGCGTGATCKAGGCCGACAGCATCGAGGATGCCGAGACGCGCTACCTCTTCGCCGGTGAATCTGGCGACGAGCCTGCGCCGGCTGCTGTCACCATCTCCCCTGCCACGCCCCGGCCACAACCTGCTGGCGGAGCGCTCGGCCTGCTGCATTATCCCGGAAGACACTGACATGCGCGTTGCCATCATCGACTACGGTTCGGGCAATCTGCGCTCGGCGACCAAGGCCTTCGAGCGCGCCGCTCGCGAGGCCGGCATATCGGCCGAGATCGACCTGACCGCGGACGCCAAACGCGTGCGCACCGCCGACCGCATCGTTTTGCCCGGCGTTGGCGCCTATGCTGACTGCGCGCGTGGGTTGCGCGCCGTGGACGGCATGTGGGAGGCGGTCGAGGAGGTCGCGATCCACAATGCGCGCCCCTTCCTCGGCATCTGCGTCGGCATGCAGCTGATGTCGGAGCGCGGGCTCGAAAAGACCGTCACGCAAGGCTTTGGCTGGATCAAGGGCGACGTCAAGGAGATCACCCCGTCCGACCCGTCGCTCAAGATTCCGCAGATCGGCTGGAACACGATTCACGTGAAACATGCCCATCCGCTGTTCGATGGCATCGCCACCGGACCGACCGGCCTGCACGCCTATTTCGTGCATTCCTACCATCTCGACGCCACCGACGAGAAACAGGTGCTGGCGACCGCCGACTATGGTGGCAGGGTCACCGCCGCTGTGGAGCGCGACAACCTTGTCGGCACGCAGTTCCATCCTGAAAAGAGCCAGGCGCTTGGCCTTGCCCTCATCGCCAATTTCTTGAGGTGGAAGCCATGACTGCGAAGAAGGGCTACTGGATGGCGATGGTGGAGATCACCGATCCCGAGGCCTATCCGGCCTACATCGCGGCCAACCTAGCGGCGATCGCCCCATACGGCGCCAAGCTTCTGGTGCGCGGCGGCCAGTACGACCAGCCCGAAGGCCCGACCGGCAACCGCCATGTCCTGGTCGAATTCGAATCCTACGAACAGGCGATAGCCTGCTACCACTCTCCCGACTACCAGGAGGTGGTGAAGCTGCGGCACGCTGCTTCCGTCGGCAAGTTTGTCATCGTAGAAGGCGTATGAGCATGATCCTATTCCCCGCCATCGACCTCAAGGACGGCCAGTGCGTGCGCCTCAAGCTCGGCGACATGGACCAGGCGACCGTCTACAACGACGACCCGAGCGCCCAGGCTAAAGCCTTCGAGGACCAGGGTTTTGAGTGGCTGCATGTGGTTGACTTGAACGGCGCCTTCGCCGGCGAAAGCGTCAATGGTTCGGCGGTCGAGGCGATCTTGAAAGCGACCAAGAACCCGGTCCAGCTCGGCGGCGGCATTCGATCGCTCGACCATATCGAAAGCTGGCTTTCCAAGGGCCTCGCCCGCGTCATCTTGGGCACGGTCGCCGTGCGCGATCCTGAGCTGGTCAAGGAAGCCTGCAGGAAGTTTCCCGGCAAGGTCGCTGTCGGCATCGACGCCAAGGGCGGCAAGGTCGCCGTCGAAGGCTGGGCCGAAGCCTCGAGCCTCGGTGTCGTCGAGCTTGCCAAAAAATTCGAGGGTGCCGGTGTCGCCGCGATCATCTACACCGACATCGACCGCGATGGCGTGCTGGCCGGTATCAACTGGGATTCGACCATCGATCTCGCCGGGGCCGTGTCGATCCCGGTCATCGCCTCGGGCGGCCTCGCCTCAATCGCCGATATCGTGCGCATGACCATGCCGGACGCCAAGAAGCTCGAAGGTGCCATTTCCGGCCGTGCTCTCTACGACGGCCGCATCGATCCGACCGAAGCGCTTGCCATCCTGCGCGGCACGCTCAAGCCAGAGCCCGGACTGTTCGAGGAACGGAAATGACCCTCAAAGCCCGCGTAATCCCCTGCCTCGACGTGAAAGATGGCCGCGTCGTGAAGGGTGTCCAGTTCGTCGATCTGATCGACGCCGGCGACCCCGTCGAGGCCGCCAAGGCCTATGACGCTGCCGGTGCCGACGAGCTCTGCTTCCTCGACATCACCGCCTCGTCAGACAATCGCGAGACCATCTTCGACGTCATTTCCCGTACCGCCGAGCAGTGCTTCATGCCGTTGACCGTCGGTGGCGGCGTGCGCCAGGTTTCCGACATCCGCAAGCTGCTTCTGGCCGGCGCCGACAAGGTGTCGATCAACACGGCGGCGGTGAAGAACCCCTCCTTCGTCGCCGAGGCCGCCGACAAGTTCGGCAACCAGTGCATCGTCGTTGCCATCGACGCCAAGAGGGTTTCGGTGGCAAACGAGACTGACCGCTGGGAGATATTCACCCATGGCGGGCGCGAGCGCACCGGCATCGACGCCGTCGAATTCGCCCGCAAGGTCGTCGACCTTGGGGCCGGCGAAATCCTGCTCACCTCGATGGACCGCGACGGCACCAAGATCGGCTACGATATTGCGCTTACCCGCGCCGTGGCGGATGCGGTGCGCGCGCCGGTCATCGCCTCGGGCGGCGTCGGCAATCTCGACCACATGGTCGATGGCATCCGCGAGGGCCACGCGACGGCCGTGCTTGCCGCCTCGATCTTCCATTTTGGCACCTACACCATTGCCGAGGCCAAGGCCCACATGGCAAAAGCGGGTCTGCCGATGCGGCTCGATCCCATTGGCTGAGCTACCGAGGCAATGATGAGTGCATTCTCCCTATCCGACCTTGAAAAGATCGTCTCCGAGCGGGCGCGTTCGGGCGACGCCAATTCATGGACGGCCAAGCTCTATCAAAGCGGGATGGAACGCGCGGCCAAGAAGCTCGGCGAAGAGGCGGTCGAAACCGTCATCGCCGCGGTCAAGGGCGACGATAGCGCCCTCGTTTCGGAAAGTGCCGATCTCCTTTATCATTGGCTCGTCGTGCTGGCCGTTGCCGGCATTCCGATGGCGGACGTGATGGCCGAACTGGAGCGGCGCACCTCGCAATCCGGAATTGCCGAAAAGGTTTCGCGGAAGAACGAGAGCTGACCGCTGGTCAGGTCCCGCAGGGGAGGTTCGATGGATCAGCTCGCGCCGTCGGAGAAGTATTCGCCTTACTGGTTCTTCAAGGCCGAGCACTGGGCCGGCTTCGGCGCCGACATGTCGATGACCCTGACCAAGGACGAGGTCAGCCGGTTGAGCTCGATGTACGAGCCGATCGATCTTGAGGAAGTCAGGCGCATCTATCTGTCGCTGTCGCGTCTGCTTTCGGCCCATGTCGAGACCAGCCAGCAACTGTTCCGCCAGCGCCAGCGCTTCTTCAACTCCGAAAAGAAGGGCACCAAGACGCCCTTCATCATCGGCATGGCTGGATCGGTTGCTGTCGGCAAGTCGACCACAGCGCGTATCCTTCAGGAGCTGCTCACGCGCTGGCCGTCGAGCCCGAAGGTCGACCTGGTCACCACCGACGGCTTCCTCTACCCAAACGATGTTTTGCGGCGCGACAACCTGATGGAGCGCAAGGGCTTTCCCGACAGCTACGATGTCGGCGCCCTGCTGCGCTTCTTGTCAGGCATCAAGTCGGGCCAGCCAAATGTGCGGGCGCCTGTCTATTCGCATCTGACCTATGACGTCATGCCCGGCGAGTTCGTCACCGTCGATCGCCCCGACATCCTGATCTTCGAGGGCATCAACGTACTGCAGCCGCGCGAGCTGCCCAAGGATGGCAACTTCGTGCCGTTCGTCTCCGACTTTTTTGACTTCTCGATCTATATCGATGCCGACGAGCAGTTGATCCACGAGTGGTACATCGACCGCTTCATGCGGCTGCGCGAAACCGCCTTCCGCAATCCCCAATCGTTCTTCCATCGTTATTCGCAGCTGTCGGAAGATGCCGCCCGCGCCATCGCCGAGGGGCTGTGGGCCAACATCAACCTCAAGAACCTGCGCGAGAACATTCTTCCCACGCGCCCACGTGCCGATCTCATCCTGAAAAAGGGTGCGGGGCACCTCGTCGAGGAAGTGGCGATCCRCAAGCTGTGACTTTTAACCGGCAGGCGTTACCCGCCGCAGTGTCAGGTTGATCCGCCCGCCGTTCTTCAAGAGCGCCGACGTCATCGGATAGATGCGGTCGACGCCATGGAAGGCGAGCCGCCCCTCTCCGCCCAGCACGACGACATCGCCGCTCTCCAGCCTGAACGAAACCGTGCGGTCGTCGCGTTTGGTGCCCCCAACGCGAAACAGGCAGGCATCGCCCAGCGACACCGATACGACAGGCGCCGCAAACTCGCGCTCGTCGCGGTCCTGATGTAGGCCCATCTTGGCCGTATCGGTGTAGAAATTGACGAGACAAGCTTCAGGCGGATGCGGATAACCCGCAACCTCGCGCCATAGCGCCAGAAGCGCCTCGGGGATCGGCGGCCATGGCTCGCCGGTCACCGGATGGGTCGGCTGGTAGCGATAGCCACGCTCCTTGTCGGTGACCCAGCCGAGCGAGCCGCAATTGGTCATCCGCACGCTCATTTCCTTGCCGGTTTTCGGCATGGCCGGCGTGTAGAGCGGTGCCGCCTTCACCACCTCGCGTATGCTTTCGACCAAGCCATTCTGCACTTCCCGCGAGAGAAAGCCGGGCATATGGCGGACGCCTTTGGGCAATACGAGCACGGTCACCTACCTCGCCTGATCTGGCCGCCCAGAATGCCATCGCAAAAGCAAAACGGCGACCCGAAAGCCGCCGTTGCGCATGATGAAAGTTTGTATCAGGCCGTCGCGATTTCGGGGATGCGCAGCACCTGACCGGGATAGATCTTGTCGGGGTGCGTCAGCATCGGCTTGTTGGCCTCGAAGATGACGGTGTATTTCGACGCCTTGCCCTTGCCGTATTGGGCTTCGGCGATCTTCGACAGGTTGTCGCCCTTCTTGACCGTATAAAACACCGGGGCCTTGGCGGGCGTCGCCGCCTTCACCAACTCGGTCATGTCGACCTTGCCGTCGAGTTTGAGACTGGAATCCGGCGCCACCACCTTAAGCTCGTCGGCCTGCACCTTTGAGACGCCCAGCGTGTTGCCGACGGCAATGACCGCCTTTTCGAAGATCGACTGGTCTTTGACCACCCCAGTCAGCACTGCGGTGTCGCCCTTGACCACGACCTGGACGTTGTCAGTGCCGAGCTTGTGCGAATCGAGTTCCTTTTTCAGCGTGTCGGCGCTCGGAGCCTCATCATCGCCGAAACCAAGCTTCTTGCCGACATTCTTGACGAAATCGAACATGCCCATTCGTGATCTCCCTTGCTGTGGCAGTTGCTGGAGCTTGGCACCTGCAAAACCAAATTGGAAGCACGATCAGTGCTTGGCGTTTAATCGCCGTCGACCCGCCCGCGCAGCTTCTTGACTGTAGAACGCCCGGACTTGGACTTGAGGCGCCGTTCGACCGAGCCTTTTGTCGGCCGGGTCTTCTTGCGTGGCGGCGGTGGGGGCTCGGCGGCTTTGGCGACGAGTGCCGTCAGCCTTGCCCTGGCGTCGGCCCGGTTCTGCTCCTGGGTCCGATAGCGTCCGGCCTCGATGACGATGACGCCTTCCTTGGTGGCGCGCTGGCCGGCAAGCTTGATCGTGCGTTCGCGCACCCGTTCGGGCAGCCCCGGTGCGTTCGCGGCATCGAAGCGCAGCTGAACGGCGGTCGCCACCTTGTTGACGTTCTGGCCGCCCGGCCCCGACGAGCGGATGAAGTTTTCCTCGAGGTCATCGGGGTGGATGACCACGTCATTGGCTATGAAAATCTTGTCGTCGGCGCTCATGCGCCAAGTCATGCCGTGTAGCTGCCGAAAAGAAAAGGCCCGGCTTTTGGCCGGGCCTTGATCGTTACGTTTCGGAAGTCGCTCGGATTACTCGGCGGCTTCCCGGGTGCGTGGTGCGGCACCGCGCACGGCGGCGTCGACATGGCTTTCGAACTTGCCGAAATTGTCGATGAACATCGACACCAGCTTCTTGGCCTGGCGGTCATAGGCGGCAGCATCAGCCCAGGTCGAACGCGGGTCGAGGATCTTGCTGTCGACGCCGGGAACCGAGACCGGAACCGCGAAGCCGAAATTGGCGTCGGTGCGGAACTCGACCGAATTGAGCGAACCGTCGAGAGCCGCCGACAAAAGCGCGCGCGTCGCCTTGATCGGCATGCGCGAGCCCACGCCATAGGCGCCGCCGGTCCAGCCGGTGTTGACCAGCCAGCAGTCGACGCCGTGGTCGGCGATCAGCTGGCGCAGCAGATTGCCGTATTCGCTAGGGTGCCTCGGCATGAAGGGTGCGCCGAAGCAGGTCGAGAACGTTGCTTCCGGCTCGGTGACGCCGCGCTCGGTGCCGGCCACCTTGGCGGTGTAGCCCGACAGGAAGTGATACATCGCCTGTGCCGGGGTCAGCTTGGCGATGGGCGGCATCACGCCGAAGGCATCGGCCGTCAGCATGATGATGTTCTTGGGGTGGCTGGCGAGGCCGGTGGCGCTGGCGTTCGGGATGAAGTCCAGCGGATAGGCGCAACGGGTGTTTTCGGTGCGCGAGCCGTCATTGAAGTCCGGCACGCGGTTTTCGTCGAGGACGACGTTTTCGAGCACCGTGCCGAAGCGCCGGGTCGTTGCGAAGATTTCCGGCTCGGCTTCGGCCGACAGGCGGATGGTCTTGGCGTAGCAGCCGCCTTCGAAGTTGAAGATGCCGTCCGGGCCCCAGCCATGCTCGTCGTCGCCGATCAGCGTGCGCTTGGGATCGGCCGAGAGCGTCGTCTTGCCGGTGCCCGACAGGCCAAAGAAGATGGCGGCGTCGCCATCGGGGCCTTCATTGGCCGAGCAGTGCATCGGCATCACGCCGCCTGCCGGCAGGATGTAGTTGAGTGCTGTGAACACCGACTTCTTCATTTCGCCGGCATACTCGGTGCCGCCGATCAAAACGATCATGCGCGTCAGGTCGACGGCGATCAGCGTCTCGCTGCGCCCACCATGGCGCGCCTTGTCGGCGCGAAAGGACGGCAGGTCGATGATCGTCATCTTGGGCACGAAGCCCGCCAGTTCCCCCTCGTTGGGGCGAATGAGCAGGTTGCGGATGAACATCGAATGCCAGGCATATTCGGTGACCACGCGCGTCGGCAGGCACAGCGAGCGGTCGGCGCCGCCGATCAGGTCCTGCACGAACAGGTCCCTGTCGGCCGCATGCGCCAGGAAATCGGCATGCAGGGCGTCGAATTGGGCCCGGGTCATCGCGTTGTTGTTGTCCCACCAGACCTGAGCCTCGGTGTTTTCGTCGCGCACTACAAACTTGTCCTTGGGCGAGCGGCCGGTGTACTGGCCGGTGTCGGCGACAAGCGCGCCATGCGCCGTCAGCTTTGCCTCCCCGCGGCGGATCGCCTCTTCGGCAAGCAGTGCCGGGCCAAAGTTGTAACGGACGGTACCCGAGGTTTTGAGCCCTGCCGTTTCAATCCCGCAATTGGGATTGCGCTTACCGATTTCCGACATCCGGGAACCCTCGTTCGATTTGACGCCAATGTCCGGTCTGCGGGCCGGACGCCGCTGTCCCGAGGGACTGAAGTCAGCCAGAAACAGAAAAACCGAGCGATTTCAAATCTTTAATCGATTTAAAAATTTTGAAATCTATCTAAATCGTTTAAAAGTCGGGGAAGGGCCGAGCGCTGCCCAGGAAGCGGGCAGGTTTTTTGTTCGAGGTTCCGCACAGGCACCCCATATAGAGTGGGCACCGGTCGTGGCGGTTGCGCTCCTGGCGATCGGAGGGTATGCCACATTTTGTACCTAATTTGTCCTGCAAAAGCCCTGCTCGAAGCAGGAAGGGACACCCGCTCATGAGGGAGCCGCAGGAAATGGCAACGATCGCGCTTGTCGACGACGACCGCAACATTTTGACATCGGTTTCGATCGCGCTCGAGTCCGAGGGCTACCGGGTCGAGACCTACACCGACGGTGCTTCGGCACTTGAAGGCTTGGCCGCGCGTCCGCCGAACCTCGCCATCCTCGACATCAAGATGCCGCGCATGGACGGCATGGAGCTGTTGCGCCGGCTGCGCCAGAAGACCGACCTTCCGGTGATCTTCCTGACCTCCAAGGACGATGAGATCGACGAGCTGTTCGGCCTCAAGATGGGCGCGGACGATTTCATCCGCAAGCCGTTCTCGCAGCGCTTGCTGGTCGAACGTGTGCGCGCCGTCCTGCGCCGGGCCAGTGCCCGCGAAGCAGGCGTCAAGGCGCCGACCCAGCAGGCGCGCTCGCTTGAGCGCGGCCAGCTGGTGATGGACCAGGAACGCCACACCTGCACCTGGAAGGGCGAGCCGGTCGTGCTCACCGTTACCGAATTCCTGATCCTGCACTCGCTGGCGCAGCGTCCTGGCGTCGTCAAAAGCCGCGACGCTTTGATGGATTCGGCTTATGATGAGCAGGTCTATGTCGATGACCGCACCATCGACAGCCACATCAAGCGCCTGCGCAAGAAGTTCAAGGCCGTCGATGACGACTTCGAGATGATCGAAACGCTCTACGGTGTCGGCTACAGATTCCGCGAAGCGTGATATCGGCGGGGGCTGAGATCACATGGCGATGGAAGCAGAGATCAGCAAACCGGCGGCCGTTGCAAAACGACCGCGCGGACGCCTGCTGTTTCTCGACCGGGCCAGGATCCGGCTCGGCCGCCTTCTCGGCCACTACTTCTTTTCGAGCCTTACCCGCCGCATCCTGTTTCTCAACCTGGCTGGGTTGGCGGTTCTGGTCGCCGGCATCCTCTATCTCAACACGTTCCGCGACGGCCTGATCGGCGCCCGTGTCGAGAGCCTGATGACGCAGGGCGAGATCATCGCCGGTTCCATTGCCGCCTCGGCGACCGTTGAAACGGATTCGATCAGCATCGACCCCGAAAAGTTGCTCGAACTGCAGGCCGGCGAAACGCTCGGCCCCGGCTCCGACCAACTCGACAGCCTCGACTTTCCGATCAATCCCGAACGCGTCGCGCCGCTGCTTCGCCGACTGATCTCACCGACCCGCACCCGCGCGCGCATCTATGATCGCGATGCCAATCTGCTGCTCGATTCGCGCCGTCTTTATTCTCATGGCCAAATCCTTCGCTACGACCTGCCGCCGGTCGAAGAAGAGCAGCCGACCGTCTTCGAGCGGGTGCAGAAATTCGTCTTCGGCTTTTTCCGCGACAACGCGCTGCCGGTCTACAAGGAGCAGCCCGGCGGCAACGGCGCGGCCTTCCCCGAAGTCGTGCAGGCGTTGACCGGTGGACCGGCGACGATCGTCAGGGTCAGCGAACAGGGCGAGCAGATCGTCTCCGTCGCCGTTCCGATCCAGCGTTTCCGCGCCGTGCTTGGCGTGCTGATGCTGTCGACCGAAGGTGGCGACATCGACAAGATCGTTGCCGCCGAGCAGAAGGCCATCCTGCGCGTCTTTGGCGTTGCGGCCCTGGTCACTGCCATTCTTTCGATGCTGCTGGCATCGACAATCGCGACGCCCCTTCGCCGTCTTTCCGCCGCAGCCAATCGGGTTCGCCGTGGCGGTAAGAGCCGCGAGGAGATCCCTGATTTCTCCGACCGCCAGGACGAGATCGGCAATCTGTCGGTCGCCATACGCGACATGACCAACGCGCTTTATGCTCGCATCGAGGCGATCGAGAGTTTCGCCGCCGACGTTTCGCATGAGCTCAAGAACCCGCTGACCTCGCTGCGCAGCGCGGTCGAGACGCTGCCGCTGGCCAAGAATGAAAGCTCACGCGAGCGTCTGATGGAGATCATCCAGCACGACGTCCGTCGCCTCGACCGCCTGATCACCGACATCTCCGACGCATCCCGCCTCGACGCCGAACTGGCGCGTGAGGATGCCGGCAAGGTCGACCTCAAGAAGTTCATCAGTGACCTGGTTTCGGTGTCGCGCGAGACCAGCCGCCACAAGAAGCCGGTCGAGATCGCGTTCAATGTCGCCAAGTTGCCGCCTGGGGTGAAGAACTACAATATCGCCGGCCACGATCTGCGTATCGGTCAGGTCATCACCAACTTGATCGAAAATGCCCGCTCCTTCGTGCCCGATGACCATGGCCATATCGCCATTTCGCTGGCGCGGGTCGGCAAGTTCAACGTCGTCACGGTCGAGGACAATGGCCCCGGCATCCGCGCGGAAAACATAGATCGCATCTTCGAGCGCTTCTATACCGACCGGCCCGCCGGCGAAGCTTTTGGCCAGAATTCGGGCCTGGGCTTGTCGATCAGCCGCCAGATCGTGGAAGCCCATGGCGGCACGCTGACGGCCGAAAACATCACCGGCACCAAGCCGGGCGAGATCAAGGGCGCCCGCTTCGTCGTCGCCTTCCCCGCGGAAAGCTGATCCGTGCCCACCAACATGCATGCCACGGCGGTTGTGCTCGGCGATCGCGGCGTGCTGGTGGCCGGACCGTCAGGCTCCGGCAAGAGCGCGCTGGCTTTGGCGCTGGTCGAAAAGACCCGCGCCTCCGGCCGTTTCGCCCGGCTGGTATCCGACGATCAGGTCTTTCTTTCAGCACACCAAGGCAGGCTTGTGTGCCACGCGCCGTCAACGATTGCCGGCCTTGTGGAAGTTCGCGGGCTCGGCCCCGTCCCTGTCGAACATGAGGTTGCGGCAGCCGTCGACCTGCTTGTCAGGCTTGTGCCGGCAAATGAAATGCAACGGTTGCCCGAGACAGACAGTGAGCTTCTCTTGGGTTGCAGCGTTTCCAGGCTGATGCTCGCGGAGCGGGAAATCGGTGCGGCTGTGCCTGCCATACTGGCCCTGCTCGGCAATGGACTCTTCGCCTGAGCCTGCCCATTATTTTTGCTGCATTGCGTCAAAATGCCATGTCGTGCTGAAAATTGGGGCTTGTAAACGCCCTCGCCGTCGACAAGATAGCGCTCCCGCCCCCCGCGAAGGCGGCAAAAATACTGCGCGGTTGTGAAAGTGCCATGACGGGAGCCATGACAGAATGATCGGACTCGTGCTTGTAACGCACGGTCAACTGGCTGAGGAGTTCCGCCACGCGGTGGAACACGTCGTCGGACCGCAGGAGAATTTCGAGACCGTTTCGATCGGGGCCGATGATGACATGGCGCAGCGTCGCAGCGACATCATCAATGCCGTTGCGCGTGCCGACACCGGTACTGGCGTGGTCGTTCTGACCGACATGTTCGGCGGCACACCCTCCAACCTCGCCATTTCGGTGATGGAAGCGGGGCGCGTCGAGGTCATCGCCGGCATGAACCTGCCGATGCTGATCAAGCTGACCAGCGTACGCAAGGCCGACAACATGTCGGGCGCCCTCGATGAGGCGCAGGCAGCAGGGCGGAAATACATCAATGTGGCAAGCCAGGTGTTGAGCGGCAAATGAGCGGCATGCCCTTCTCGGCCGAAGACGGCCACGTCGTCCGCGACCTCGCCATCGTCAACCAGCGCGGCCTGCATGCTCGCGCTTCGGCCAAATTTGTGCAGATCGCCGGCGAATTCCAGGCGTCGGTCAGTGTCGAAAAGGACGGAATTTCCGTCGGCGGCACCTCCATCATGGGCCTGATGATGCTGGCCGCCAGCCCCGGCTGCACCATTCGCGTCACCGCGAGCGGTCCAGAAGCCAATGAGGCGATGGAAGCGCTGGCGACACTGGTTGCCGCCCGCTTCGGCGAGGAATGCTGATCGCCTGCGCATGACCCCGAAAAGTGGTCTCACTTTTCGGAAAGGCTCATGCGCAAATGGAAGAACGGTGCGCTGAGCGACATGCACGAATAAAGATTTCTTTATGTCCCATTTACGATGGCTGCCTGATCTGGTAGTCAGGCCGCTCTTTCGCGCGCCCTCTCAAGGCCTCCCGCGCCGGCGCGCAGTCAACAGGAATCGGAGCAAGCCATGACGGGTAGCAAGGATTATCTGGTCGCCGACATTTCGCTCGCCGGCTGGGGTCGCAAGGAAATCGAGATCGCTGAAACTGAAATGCCGGGCCTGATGGCCACCCGCGAGGAGTTCGGCGAGAACAAGCCGCTCAAGGGCGCGCGCATCTCCGGCTCGCTGCACATGACCATTCAGACGGCGGTGCTGATCGAGACGCTGAAGGAACTCGGCGCCGACATCCGCTGGGCTTCGTGCAACATCTTCTCGACGCAGGATCACGCAGCCGCCGCGATCGCCGAAGCCGGCATCCCGGTCTTCGCCGTCAAGGGCGAGACGCTTGAGGAATACTGGCAGTACACCGACCAGATCTTCCAGTGGACCGACGGCGGCGCCACCAACATGATCCTCGACGATGGCGGCGACGCCACCATGTACATCCTGATCGGCGCCCGCGCCGAAGCAGGCGAGGACGTGCTGTCCAACCCGGGCAGCGAAGAAGAAGAGATCCTGTTTGCTCAGATCAAGAAGCGCATGGCGGCAACGCCGGGCTTCTTTGCCAAGCACAAGGCCGCCATCCGTGGCGTCACCGAAGAGACCACGACCGGCGTCAACCGTCTCTACCAGTTGCAGAAGAAGGGCCTGCTGCCTTTCCCGGCAATCAACGTCAACGACTCCGTCACCAAGTCGAAGTTCGACAACAAGTATGGCTGCAAGGAATCGCTGGTCGACGGCATCCGCCGCGGCACCGACGTGATGATGGCCGGCAAGGTCGCCGTCGTCTGCGGTTATGGCGACGTCGGCAAGGGTTCGGCAGCCTCGCTCCAGGGCGCTGGCGCTCGCGTCAAGGTCACCGAGGTCGATCCGATCTGCGCGCTTCAGGCAGCGATGGACGGCTTTGAAGTCGTCACCCTTGAGGATGCTGCTCCGACCGCCGACATTGTCATCACCACGACCGGCAACAAGGACGTCATCACGCTCGACCATATGCGCCTGATGAAGGACATGGTCATCGTCGGCAACATCGGCCACTTCGACAACGAGATCCAGGTCGCGGCACTGCGCAACCTGAAGTGGACCAACGTCAAGCCGCAGGTCGACATGATCACCTTCCCAGGTGGCAAGCGCATGATCCTGCTTTCGGAAGGCCGTTTGCTCAACCTCGGCAACGCGACCGGCCATCCGAGCTTCGTCATGTCGGCGTCCTTCACCAACCAGACGCTGGCCCAGATCGAGCTCTGGACCAAGCCCGGCCAGTACAAGAACGAAGTCTATGTCCTGCCCAAGCACCTCGACGAGAAGGTCGCGCGCCTGCATCTCGACAAGCTCGGCGCCAAGCTGACCACGCTGAGCGACGAGCAGGCATCTTATATCGGCGTCACGCCCAAGGGCCCGTTCAAGCCGGAACACTACCGCTATTAACCATAGCGTATAAACCTACAACATGTTGAAGCCGGGCGATTGACTTTCGCCCGGCTTCTCTTTTTGCGCAAACGCCTTCTTCACGACGATTCGCCTAGCGGCTATTGTGGCGTGATTCGCCACGCGCCCGTTCTCGGCGGGAATTTTGGGGCGCTTCAGGGCGGTCTTGCATTCAGGCGGCGGAGAGGAACAAGACATGCCGGGGGAATACCCGCTTCTAGCGGGACAGGCCGTTTCCGGCGGCCACCAGGATTCGCGTATGGCCCCTTCGAGCGCCAGATGGCAGACCGTGCGCCGGCTCGGCAGCCGCGTTGCTGTCGCTCTGCTCGGCGCCACCGCCCTTTGCACGCCTTTCGGATTTGCCCATGCCCAGCAGGCCGCAGTCGCCGGTCTGCCTGTCGGCACTGCCGATGTCATCCAGATCGCAACGTTTGTCGGCGTCATGGGCGCCGCCCTGATCTCGGCTGTCGCCCTGATCCGCGAAAAAGCGCGTATGGGCGCAGAAAATGCCGAGCTGCGCGGGCGTGTCGCCGACCTCAACGCTTCGCTCCAGCGCTCCGAAGCCCTGCTCAATCTACGCGACCAGCGCGTCATTGTCTGGGCCAGCGAAAACAAGAAGCCCGAGCTCGTCGGTTCGTTACCGATCGAAACCGGAGCGCCGGATGAGCGCGCAGCCTTCCTCGGCTTTGGCCGCTGGCTGATGCCGCGTTCGGCCGCAGCGCTCGAAAACGCTATTGCTGCCTTGCGCGACAAGGGCACCGCTTTCGAGCTGATCGCCGAGACCCATGCCGGGGCGGCCCTTGAAGTCCAGGGCCGCAAGAGCGGCGCCCATGTCATTGTCCGCTTCATCTCGATCTCCGAGGCGCAGCGCGGACAGGCACGGCTGAAGCTTGAGAACCAGCGCCTCGGCGCCGAATTCGAAACGCTGGTCGCCCTGATTGACGCCATCGACATGCCGTTTTGGATGCGCGATGCCGATGGGCGCCTGAAATGGGTCAACAAGGCTTTCGCCAAGGCCGTCGAGGCGGTGGATTCCGCCGCCGCCATCCGCGATGGCAAGGAGTTCCTGGGCACCCAGTCGCGCGAGGCCATTGCTCAGCAGCACCTGTCGCGGCCCGTGTTCCAGCAGACGCTGTCGACCGTCATCGACGGCGACCGCAAGATGTTTGCCGTGACCGATGTGGTCGGCAAGGAAGGCTCGGCCGGCATCGCCGCCGACATGAGCGCTGCCGAAGCCATCCGCGAGGAATACATCCAGGTCGTGCGCAGCCACTCTGACACGCTCGATCAGGTCGCGACTGCGGTTGCCACCTTCGACGCCAACCAGAAGCTACGTTTCTACAACAACGCCTTCCAGAAGCTCTGGGACCTCGACGCCGGCTACATCTCAAGTGCGCCCGACAATGCGCTGCTGCTCGATCGCCTGCGCAGCGAACGCAAGCTGCCAGAGCAGCCGGAATGGCGGCGCTGGAAGGAAAACCTGCTTTCCGCCTATCGCGCCGTCGAGCCGCAGGAGCATCTGTGGCACCTGCCCGACGGCCGCACCATCCGCGTCGTCGCCAACCCCCAGCCCAAGGGCGGCGTCACCTGGGTGTTCGAGAACCTGACCGAGAAGATCGATCTCGAAAGCCGCTACACCACCGCCGTGCGTGTGCAGGGCGAAACCCTCGACAATCTCGCCGAAGGCGTCGTCGTGTTCGGCCCCGACGGCCGCATCCGCCTGTTCAATCCGGCGTTCGGCCAGCTGTGGGGTGTCTCAGCGGAGGCGCTGCGGCAGAGCACGCACATCTCGGCGATCCGCGCCGAATGCGACACGCGAGCCGAGCAGAGCCCATGGGGCGATTTCGTTGCCGCGGTCACCGGTTTCGACGAGCGTAGCGACCGCCACGGCCAGACCGAGCTCAGGAACGGTTCGGTGCTTCAGCACGCGGTCATCCACCTGCCCAACGGCCAGGTGATGCTGACCTTTGTCGACGTCACCGACAGCGTCAATGTCGAGCGCGCACTGAAGGACAAGAACGAGGCGCTGCAACGCGCCGACCAGATCAAGAACGAGTTCGTTCAGCACGTTTCCTACGAGCTGCGTTCGCCGCTGACCAATATCATCGGCTTCACCGAGCTTCTGTCGCTGCCCGGCACCGGGCCGCTGTCGCAGCGCCAGCGCGAATATGTCGAGCATATCGGCTCGTCGTCGGGCGTGCTTTTGACCATCGTCAACGACATCCTCGACCTCGCCACCGTCGATGCCGGCATCATGCAGCTCGAGATCGCCGAGGTGCATGTCGATCGCTCCATCGAGGCCGCAGCCGACCTCGTCGCCGACCGGCTGGAAGAGCATTCGATCAAGCTTGCCATCGAGACCAGAAGCGCGCCCAAGAGCTTCAATGGCGACGAGACGCGTGTCCGCCAGATCCTGTACAATCTGCTCAGCAACGCCGTGAACTATGCGCCTGCCGCAAGCACCATCACGCTGACTTGCCGCCAGCTTGCCGAAGGTGTCGAATTCTCCGTCCACGACGACGGTCCGGGCATGCCGCCGGAGGTGCTTGACACGATGTTCCAGCGCTTTGAATCCCGCGTCAACGGTGGCCGCAAGCGCGGCGCGGGCCTTGGCCTGTCGATCGTCAAGAGCTTCGTTGAACTGCATGGCGGCTCGGTCCGCATCGACAGCGGCAAGGATCTCGGCACCACTGTCATCTGCCTGTTCCCAGACGTGCCCGCTGGCGTCCGGGTTGCGGCGGAGTAGACCCTTTGATGACGGCCAGATCGCTGGAGCTTTTCCTCCCCGACGATGTCGCGACCACGCGGCTTGGCGAGGATCTGGCACTGGCGCTCAAGGCTGGTGACGTGCTTCTGCTCGACGGCGATCTGGGTGCGGGCAAGACGACCTTGGCGCGTGGCCTGATCCGCGCGCTGGCCAGCGATCCGATGCACGAAGTGCCGAGCCCGACCTTCACCCTGGTGCAAAGCTACGACACGCCGCTGCCGGTGCATCATTTCGATCTCTATCGCCTGTCTTCGGCTGACGAGCTGGAAGAGCTTGGCTTCGATGAAGCGATAAGTTCGGGCGTGGCGCTGGTCGAATGGCCCGAGCGCGCGGCGGACGCCATGCCTGCGACAAGCCTGCGCATCGCGCTCGACCATGAGGGCGATGGCCGTCGGGTGACGATATCAGGTAGCGGTTCCGCCTTCGACCGTGTTGCCCGTTCGCTWGCCATGCGCGCGTTTCTCGTGGCCTCCGGCTGGGGCGAAGCCCGCCGCGCCCGCTTCATGGGCGACGCTTCGGCCCGCGCTTATGAGACGGTGACGCGCGACGACAGCGAACCGCTGGTTCTAATGAACGCGCCGCGGCTGGTGCTTGGCCCGCCGGTGCGCGATGGCAAGCCTTACGCCGAGATCGCCCATACCGCGCAATCGGTGGCGGCCTTCGTCGCCATCGACCGCGCGCTCGCTGCTGGCGGTGTTTCGGTGCCCGGCATCGTCGCCCAGGATCTGGACCAGGGCTTTTTGCTGCTCGAACACCTCGGCACTGGCGCTTTCCTTGGCCCAGACGGCGAGCCCGTTGCCGAACGCTACGCCGCCGCTGCCGAATTGCTGGCAATGATTCACGGGAAACATTGGCCTGATCGCATGGAGGCTGCCGCTGGCGTCTTCCATGATGTGCCGCCTTTCGATCGTGACGCATTGATGATCGAGGTCGACCTGCTGGTCGACTGGTATGTGCCAGCAGTCACAGGCGCGCCGGCCTCCGAAGCGCTGCGCGACGGCTACCATGCCGCCTGGAACGCTGTCTTCGACCGACTGTCGGACAAGCAATACGGCCTCGTCCTGCGCGACTATCATTCGCCCAACATCATCTGGCGCGATGATCGCGCGGGCCGTGACCGGCTCGGCATCATCGATTTCCAGGACGCGCTGATCGGACCCGTCGCCTATGACGTCGCTTCGCTAGCCATGGACGCGCGCATGACGGTTTCACCGGAAATCGAACACAGCACCGTCGACGCCTATGTTGCCGCGCGTCATGCCGCCGGTACGTTTGATGAGGGCGCGTTTCGCGAGGCCTACGCCATCATGGCAGCACAGCGGAATTCCAAAATCCTCGGTATCTTCGTCCGCCTCGACCGGCGCGACGGCAAGCCGCAATATCTGAAGCACCTGCCGCGCATCCGCGATTATCTCAGCCGCGCGCTCGCCCATCCGGCACTCGCCGAACTCAGTGATTTCTATCGCGAAAATCGCCTGCTCGAGGAGTTCGATACGTGAGCAGTGCGAAGATCCCGTCCGTCGCCATGGTGCTTGCTGCCGGCCTCGGCAAGCGCATGCGGCCGATCACCGACACGATCCCGAAGCCGTTGGTGCGCGTCGCCGGCAAGACGCTGCTCGACTGGGGGCTCGACAGCCTCGCCGAGATTGGCGTCGCAAAGGCCGTGGTCAATGTCCACTACCTGCCCGACCAGATCGTCGCCCATGTTGCGGACCGCGAGAAGCCACACGTTGTGATTTCGGACGAAAGCGACGGCCTGCTCGATTCCGCCGGCGGCATCGTCAAGGCGCTGCCAGAGCTTGGCACCAAGCCTTTCTACATCGTCAATGCCGACACCTTCTGGATCGATCATGGCACTCCGAACCTGACCCGCCTCGCCCTTGCCTGGGACGCCTCGCGCATGGATATTCTGATCATGCTCGCGGATCTCGGACAGGCAACGGGCCATTCGGGCGGCACCGACTTTCTCGTCGCGCCGGACGGGGCCTTGAGCCGCGCCAAGGGTGCGCCCGAGGGCCTGATCTATGCCGGGGCCGCGATCATCCATCCGCGCCTTTTCGCCCATGCTTCTGAAGCGCCGCATTCGCTCAACCGCTATTTCGACGAGGCCATATCAACTGGCCGCTTGTTCGGCATGCAGATGCACGGCAGCTGGATCACCGTCGGCACGCCCGACGCCATCCCGCAGGCGGAGGCCGCGGTGAAAAGGGCATTGGCGGAAGCACAATGAGCGGCCGTGCGTCGCCACGCGTTTATTCGATCCCGCCAGGCATTCCTTTCCTGCCGACGTTGGCGCAGGCGCTGCTCGATGGCCGGCTGATCCCCGATTTCCGCTACGCCGGCGATCCGCTGTCGCTCGCCGATGTCACCATCTATGTGCCGACGCGGCGTGCGGCACGCGCCTTGCGCGGTGTCTTCGTCGACGCCGCCGGCGGTGGCTCGGCCATCCTGCCGGTCATCAAGCCGCTGGGCGAGTTCGACGAGGACGAGGCGGCGTTCGAGGCCGAGGGCCGCGGCGCGCTCGACCTTGCCCCGCCTGTCTCGTCCACCGACCGCCTGTTGTTGCTTGCGCCTCTGGTGCGCGCCTGGAAACGTCGACTGCCAGCCCATGTCGCTGCAATGTTTGAAGAAGAGATTGTCGTTCCGGCTTCCGCCGCCGACGCCATCTGGCTGGCGCGTGATCTTGCCGGGTTGATGGACGAGATCGAAACCGAAGGTTCCGACTGGTCGCGGCTGGCCGGACTTGTGTCAGGCGAATTGGCGGGCTGGTGGCAGGTGACGCTCGACTTCCTGTCCATCGTCACCGGCGCCTGGCCGGAGATGCTCAAGGAGCGCGACCAATCCAATCCGGCCGCCCACCGCAGCGCTCTGATCCGCCTCGAAGCCGAGCGGCTGGAGCGCAACCCACCCGCAGGTCCCGTCATTGCCGCCGGCTCGACCGGCTCCATTCCCGCCACTGCCGAACTGCTCGCGACGATCGCGCGCCTGCCGCGCGGTGCCGTGGTGTTGCCAGGGCTCGATGCGACGCTCGACGAACGCGCCTATGAGACGATCACGGCTATCGGCGCGAAAGCCTCGGTGCTCGGCCATCCGCAATATGGCCTCGCCAAGCTGATCGGCAAGATCGGCCTTCTGCGCGGTGATATCGAGGAACTCGGCGCGCCGTCGCAGGCCATGGTGCTGCGGGCGTCCCTTGTCGGCGAAGCGCTTAGGCCGGCCGAAACCACAGACGCCTGGGCCGACAAGCGCGCTGACGTCAACGATGGCGAGATCGCCGATGCCCTTGCCGGCGTAACCTTGCTCGAAGCAGCGCATGAGCGCGACGAGGCGGCGGCCATCGCCATCGCCTTGCGCCAGGCCGTCGCCGAGCCGGGCCATCGCGCAGCTCTGGTCACCGGCGACCGCAATCTGGCGCGCCGCGTTGCTTCCGAACTGCGGCGCTTCGGCATCCAGGCCGACGATTCCGGCGGTATGCCGCTTGCCAACACCCCACCGGCGGCCCTGTTGCGCACCATGCTTGATGCTGCTTTCCGCCCCGGCGACCCGGTCGCGGTGCTGTCGCTGCTCAAGCACCCACTGCTGCGGCTTGGTGCCGACCGAGCCACAGTGAGGCGTGCCGCCGAGACGCTGGAACTCGTGGTGCTGCGTGGCGGCGTCGGCCGCCCCGATATTGCCGGCCTCGCCGAAACTTTCGACAGCAGGATGACCGATGTCGCCGGCGGGTCGCGCAAACCGTTCTGGTTCGATCGCATCACGGTTCGCCGCATCGAAGAGGCCCGCGACATCGCCACAAGGCTCGTCACTGGCCTCGCGCCGCTGTTTGCCTTCCGAGGCGATGCGTCGGTCGAACTTGCGGCGATCGTCAAGGCAACGGTCGAAGCGCTCGAAAATCTCGGCCGCGATGAGCTTGGCGGCCTTGGTACGCTCTATGACGGCGACGCCGGCGCCAAGCTCGCCGAAGCCCTTCGCTCGCTGGTCGCAGCCCAGGCGTCGTTCACCTTCGCCGCCGATGAATGGCCCGATGTCATGGACGCACTGGTGGCGCCCGAGGCGGTCAAGCCGGCGCAAGGTGCCGACCGCGCCATCGCGATCTGGGGCGCGCTCGAAGCCCGCTTGCAGAGCGTCGACACGCTGGTCATCGGCGGGCTCAACGAAGGCAGCTGGCCGCGCAAGGCCGAGGCCGATCGCTTCATGTCGCGCGTTATGAAGACCGGCATCGATCTTGAGCCGCCGGAGCGCCGCATCGGCCTCGCCGCCCATGATTTCCAGATGGCGATGGGCGCCAAGAGTGTCGTGCTGTCGCGCTCGGCCCGTTCGGGCGATGCGCCTGCGGTGCCTTCGCGCTGGCTGCAGCGGCTGTTGACCTACGCCGGCCCCGACCATGCCGCCGTCTTGCGCAAGCGCGGCGAAAAGCTGCTTGTCTGGGCGCGCGCGCTCGACGCCGGGCAGAAGTCCGATTTCGCAGCCCGGCCCGAACCCAAGCCCCCTGTGGCAGTCAGGCCACGCCGTTTCAGCATCACCGAGGTCGAGACGCTGCGCCGCGACCCTTACGCCGTTTATGCCAGGCGCATCCTTGGCCTGTCGGCGATCGACCTGCTGGTGCGCGACCCGGGTGCCGCCGAGCGCGGCACGCTGTTCCACGACATACTGCATCTGTTTTCCTCGACCATCGTTGATCCGCGCGCGCCCCATGCGTTCGAGGCCCTGATCGCAGCCGGCCGCCACTGCTTCGCCGAAGCCGCCCTTCCCGCCGATGTCGAGGCTGTGTGGTGGCCGCGCTTCGAGCGTCTGGCGGTCAATATCCTGGTGTGGGAGCGCAGCCGCGCCGAGGCCGTTGCCAGCCGTCACGCCGAAGAAGGTGCCTCGGCTGTCGAGGTCGGCCTCACTGGCGTCACCCTTTCGGGCCGCGCTGATCGCATCGACGTTCTCGCCGGCGGCATGGCCGACATCCTCGACTACAAGACCGGCTCGTCGCCATCCAAGGCGCAGGCGCACACGCTGATCTCGCCGCAGCTGGCGCTCGAAGGCGCGCTCTTGCGGCGTGGTGCCTTCCGCGAGCTTGGCATTCGCGAACCCTCGCAGCTTGCCTTCGTCAGGCTGAAACCCAATGGCGAGGTGTTCGAGGAATCGATCCTCGAACACAACAGGAAGCCGAAATCAGCCCTCGAGCTGTCCGAAGAGGCGTGGACCAGGCTGGAGCAGCTCTTGCTGCACTACAACGACCCGACCACCGGCTATCTCTCGCGTGCCCTGCCCTTCCGCGAAGGCGAAACCGACGGCGACTACGACCATCTCGCCCGCGTGCTCGAATGGTCGGCCGGCGGTGACGGCGGTGCGGAGGGCGAGGAATGAAAAAGAAATTCTTCGTCCCCACCGAGACCGCCGAACGCCAGGCACGTGCCTCGGATCCCGCCAACTCGGTCTGGGTGTCGGCCAATGCCGGTTCGGGCAAGACGCATGTGCTGTCGCAGCGCGTGATGCGGCTTTTGCTACGCGGCACCGATCCATCGAAAATACTCTGTCTGACGTACACGCGCGCGGCCGCCGCCAACATGTCGAACCGCGTCTTCGCCAATCTGTCCGAATGGACAATGCTGCCCGATGCCGATCTGGCCGAGCGCATCGCGGCCCTTGACGGTGCGCGCCCCGACGCAGCCAAATTGCGGCGGGCACGGCGGCTGTTCGCCGAGGCGCTGGAGACGCCGGGCGGTCTCAAGATCCAGACCATCCACGCCTTCTGCGAGTCGGTACTGCATCAGTTCCCGCTCGAAGCCAACATCGCCGCCCATTTCGAGATGCTCGACGCGCAGATGGAGGCGACGCTCTTCGCCACCGCCCGGCGCGATATGGTCACTGGCGCTGGCGAGCACAATCCGGAACTCGCCGAGGCCTTCGCCAAGGTGCTGGAGCGCGGCGGCGAAGCAGGGCTCGATGCGCTGCTTGCCGAGATCGTGCGCAAGCGCGACGGTCTGCGCGCCTTCATTGGCCAGATCCAGGACTTTTCCTGGCCGTTCGGCGCGCTCTATGAAGAGTTCGGCTTTTCGCCCGACGATAGTGCTGAAGCCATTGCCGACTCGATCTGGCCGCTATCAGGTTTCGAGCCGGCCTTCTTCAATGCCTTCGCCGCTGCCGCCGAGGCGACCGACGCGCGCAGCGTGCTCAACAACATCCTGCCTTACGCGCGGCTCGCTTACGCCGAGACCGATCCGCTCCGCCGTCTCGCGCTGCTGGGCGATGCTTTCCTCAAGGCCGACGGCGACCCCTACAATCCATCCAGTGCCTTCAAAAAGGCGCTGCTCGACCGGCTGTCTGATTTGCCCGAGCGCTATGCGGTGACAGCGACGGCAATCATCGACGCCACCGACCGGCTCGCTCATTTCCGCATGCTGGAAGCAACACAGGCAGCGCTGACCATCGCCGACTGGCTGATCGCCCGTTACGAGCGGCTGAAGACCGGGCGCGGCTTCCTCGATTTCAACGATCTGATCACCCGCACCGTCAACCTTTTGGCGCGGCCCGACGCAGGCCCCTGGGTGCAATACAAGCTCGACAAGGGCATCGACCACATCCTGCTAGACGAGGCGCAGGACACCAGCCCCGACCAGTGGGAGGTGGTGAAGCGGCTGGCCGAGGAATTCTTCTCCGGCTTCAGCGCCCGCGACAACGTCCACCGCACGGTCTTTGCCGTTGGCGATGAAAAACAGTCGATCTATTCGTTCCAGGGCGCCGCACCTGAGTCCTTCGACAATTCCAAGCATGAGTTCGCCGCCCGCATCCGCGACGCCAATGCTCGTTTCGAGGACGTCACGCTGACATGGTCGTTCCGCTCGACCGACGACGTGCTCTCGGCTGTCGACCGCGTCTTTGAGGATACGAGCGTGCGTCGCGGTGTCACTCGCGCGCCCGAACCGCCGAGCCACAAGGCGATCCGCGCCGGTGCTGCAGGTTATGCCGAGGTCTGGCCCTCGGTCGGTGCCGATGCCGTCGACGAGCCCGACGACTGGCGCAAGCCCATCGACCACGCCCATGCGCCCGCCGTTGTCGTTGCCGAACAGGTCGCGGCGACGATCCGCAAATGGCTCGACGAGCGCGAAATCATCGAAGGCACGGGAAAACGCCTTCGTGCCGGCGACGTCATGGTGCTGGTGCGCAAGCGCGACCGTTTCGTGCATGCGCTGTCCCGCGCCCTCAAGCGCCGCGACATCCCCGTTGCCGGTGCCGACCGGCTCAGCCTGCCCGGCCACATCGCCGTCAAGGATCTGATCGCGCTCGGGCGCTTCCTGATCCAGCCGGAGGACGACCTGTCGCTGGCCGCTGTGCTGCGCAGCCCGATCTTCGGCCTGTCGGAGGATGCGCTGTTTGCGCTTGCCGCGGGACGTGGAAGCGGGCGCTCGCTGATCGCCTCGTTGCGCGACCATGCCGAAACCAACGCAGGGTTCAAGGCAGTTGCGGACCAGCTTGAAGCCTGGGCGACCGAAGCGGCGTTCCGGCCGATCTTCGAGTTCTATTCGGGTGTATTGTCGGGCGGTCGCGACCGCGATGGCGTGCGCAAGAAGATGATTTCGCGCCTCGGCCAGGAGGCCGGCGACATTCTCGACGAGTTCCTGAGTTTCTGCCTGGCGGAAGAGCGCACTGGCCTGCCGGGTCTCGAATCTTTCCTGTCGACGCTGGAAAACGCCGGCCCCGAGATCAAGCGCGAAATGGATCAGACGCGGGATGAAGTCCGCATCATGACCGTGCACGCCGCCAAGGGCCTCGAGGCGTCGGTGGTGTTTCTCGTCGACAGCGGCTCGGCCCCGTTCAGCGACCAGCATCTGCCGCGCCTGATGCCGTTTGTCCCGCGTGGAAAACACTGGCAGGGCAAGGGCTATCTCTGGCGCGCCGGCAGCGACGTCGCCAACGCCTTTTCGAAAGGCGCCAGCGCACTGGCCAAGGACCTCGCCGACGACGAGTACAGGCGGCTGCTCTATGTCGGCATGACGCGCGCCGAAGACCGGCTGATCGTCTGCGGTTATCACGGCAAGCGCCAGCCGGGCCTCAACACCTGGCATTCGATCGTCAGCCGCGCATTGTCGGCAGCACCTGAGAGCGAAGAGCGCGGCCATCCCGTCATCACCGACCGCCTAGTCCACCGCTTCCGCGTCACCCCGCTGCCCAAGACGCCTCTTTCGGCGGCGGAGCCGGAAGCTGGCGGAAGGTCGCCCATCGAACCTTTGCCTGAAAGCCTCTACGCCGCGCCACCGCCCTTCGAGGATCTGCCACGGCCGCTGTCGCCGTCGGGTGCATCAGCTCTGATCGACGAGACGCGCGAACCGCTGATCTCCGGCCGCTCGCCGGTGCTCGACGCCGATGGCGAGCCGGGTTTTGCCATTGCGCGCGGCTCGGCCCTGCACCGGCTATTGCAGATGCTGCCGCGCCTTGCCCCGGAGGATCGCGTTGCTGCCGCCGAGCGCTACCTCGCCCGCGTCGGACAGGACTGGCAACCGCACGAACGGTCCGCCGCTGCCGCCTCTGTCATGTCGGTGCTCGACGACCCACGATTCCAGCCGCTGTTTGCTCCGACTTCGCGCGCCGAGGTATCGATCATGGGCAGCCTCCATGTGCGCGGCAAGCCGCGTTCGGTGTCGGGCAAGATCGACAGGCTGGCGATCACCGATAACGAGGTTTTGATCGTCGACTACAAGACCAATAACGCACCGCCCGTCTCGTTCAACGAGGTGCCCGAGGCCTATGTGGTGCAGCTTGCGCTCTACCGCGCGCTGCTTCAGCCTCTCTATCCCGGCAAGCCGGTCGCAGCGGCACTTCTGTTCACGGAGGCACCGCGGTTGATCCCTGTCCCCGCTGAGGCGATGGACGCCGCGCTTGTTCGACTCACCGAGGCGTGACACAAGAACTGCTTGAACGAGGGGCGCCTTACCACCACATATGGCGCGACAGCCAACTCCAAGAGGACCGTTACATGGCCACCGTCAAGATCGACAACAGCAATTTCAAGTCCGGCGTGCTCGAGGCCAAGGAGCCCGTCGTCGTCGATTTCTGGGCTGAATGGTGCGGCCCCTGCAAGATGATCGGCCCGTCGCTCGAAGAGATTTCCAACGAGCTCGCCGGCAAGGTCAAGATCACCAAGGTCAACATCGACGAGAACCCCGAGATCGCCGCCCAGTTCGGCGTGCGCTCGATTCCGACGCTGATGATCTTCAAGGACGGCGAAGTCGCCGACATCAAGGTCGGCGCCTTGCCAAAGACCGCGCTGTCGAGCTGGATCAACGGCAACATCGCCTGAAGATCGCTTACGCAGCTCACGAACGTGAAAAAGCCCGGCTTTGTGACCGGGCTTTTTTGTATCCAGCTTTTGGCTGGTCTTCAGGTGGGGGGCGTGCCGTTTTCGGCAAGCACTGCGCCAACGAGGTAGAGTGAGCCGCCGATCAGGATGCGCGGCGCGGGCTCGTTCTCGTCCCAGGTGTCGCGCAAAAGCATCAGCGCATTGGCAACCGAGCTGACCGGCTCGGCCGACAGCCCGGCTTCGCTCGCGCGCACCGCCAGCTCCTCGTTGGGCACACCGCTTTCGCTCATCGTCACCGGCACGGTGTAGACATGCCGCGCCATGCCGTGGAACGGACGGAAATAGCCGGTCTGGTCCTTGGTGTTGATCATACCGGAGATCAAGAACAGTGGCCGCTGGAACTTCTCTTCCTGCTCGGTCAGCGCTTCGGCAATGACGGTGCCTGCACCGGGATTGTGGCCGCCGTCGATCCAGATTTCGGCACCCTTTGGGCCGAGGTCGCTCAGCTTGCCCAATGGCATGCGCTGCATGCGGCCGGGCCAGGCCACCGTCGTCATCGCCTTGTCGGCGGCGCGCTCGCTGATCGGGAAACCGGCCGATCTGACCGCCGCCATGGCGGCTGCAGCATTGGCGAACTGATGCCGGCCGGGAAGCCTTGGCGGCGAAAGGTCCATCAGCCCGTTCTGGTCCTGGTAGACCATGCGGCCAATTTCTTCGAAGGCGACGAAATCCTGGCCGTAGACCTCGAGCGGGCAGTTGAGCCGTTCGGCGGTATCGATGAGAACCTGCTGTGCCGCCTCGGTCTCCTGCGCGCCGATGACAACAGGGCAGCCGCGCTTGATGATGCCGGCCTTTTCGGCGGCGATCAGTTCGACCTTGTCGCCGAGATAGGCCTCGTGGTCCATCGACACCGGCATGATCACAGACACTGCCGGCCGCTTGATGACGTTGGTGGCGTCGAAGCGCCCGCCGAGCCCGACCTCGATGATGCTGGCATCCGCCGGATGTTCGGAAAACAAGACGAAGGTGACAGCGGTAAGGATCTCGAAGACGGTGATCTTTTCGCCGCGATTGGCCTCGCCGACGCGCCTGACGGCATCGGCCAGCACGTCGTCGGCAACCAGCTTGCCGCCGGCGGGGGCTGCCAGGCGATAGCGCTCATGCCAGTTCACCAGATGCGGCGAGGTATGCACATGCACCAGAAGCCCCGAGGCTTCGAGTAGCGCCCGCGAAAACGCCGCGGTCGAGCCCTTGCCGTTGGTGCCGGCGATGTGGATCACCGGCGGCATGTGATCCTGCGGGTTGCCGAGCCGTTCGAGCAACCGCGTGATGCGGTCGAGCGAAAGGTCGAAACCCTTCGGGTGCAGCGCCAAAAGGCGCTCGATTTCGAGATCGGCTTCGAGCGTGGTCATGGCAGTCCCCCCGGCTTCAACGTCGTCCAGGCCGCGAAGCACTAGGCTTGCGGGCGGCGCTCCGGCACCGGCACCACCGGTGGCAGGATCTCGGCATCGGCCACTTTCGCGGCGGCCGGTGCCTTGACCAGGATTTTCACCAGATTGGCGATCGTCGACTTGAGCTCCAGGCGCGACACCACCATGTCGACCATGCCGTGATCCATCAGGTACTCCGAGCGCTGGAAGCCTTCGGGCAGCTTTTCGCGGATCGTCTGCTCGATGACGCGTGGGCCGGCAAAGCCGATCAGCGCGCCCGGTTCGGCAATGTGCACGTCGCCCAGCATCGCATAAGAAGCGGTGACGCCGCCGGTCGTCGGATTGGTCAGCACCACGATATAGGGTAGGCCGGCTTCCTTGAGCCGGTCTACGGCAACTGTCGTGCGCGGCAGCTGCATCAGCGACAAGATGCCCTCCTGCATACGCGCGCCGCCCGAGGCGGCAAACAGGATCAGCGGGCGCTTCTTTTCAAGCGCGACATCAAAGGCGCGGATGATGGCGTCGCCTGCGGCCATGCCGAGCGAACCGCCCATGAAGGCGAAATCCTGCACGGTGACGACCACGGGCAGACCCTCGATCGTGCCGGTACCCGACAGGATCGCGTCTTCCATGCCGGTCTTGGCCTTGGCGTCCTTCAGCCGGTCGACATAACGTTTTTCGTCGCGGAATTTCRGCGGATCGACCATCACCTTTGGATTTTCGATCGGCTCGTAGCGGCCTTCGTCGAAGAAGAAGCGCAGCCGCTCCTTGGCCGAGATCTTCATGTGATGGCCCGACGAGGGGATCACATACTGATTTTCCTCGAGGTCCTTGTGGAACACCATCTCGCCGCTCTCGGGATCCTTGATCCAGAGATTTTCGGGCATTTCGCGACGGCCCAGCATCGAGTTGATCTTGGGGCGAACGTAGTTGGTAATCCAGTTCATGGCAGAAGTCCTCTTCGAGCCCAGGACATGGGATATTTATTGGGCGGTAGCAAGGCGTGCGGCGCGAATGCCCTGGGACAAGYCGGTGACCAGCGTTGCCACAGCCTCGGCCGGGTCGGCGGTTTTCTCGCCTTTCGGCCCGATGACATTGGCAACCGCATTGACGATCGCCGTGCCGACAACCACGCCGTCGGCGGAGGCGCCGATGGTCCTGGCCTGCTCGGCGGTCTTGACGCCGAAGCCGACGCAAACCGGCAGGTCGGTGTGGGCCTTGATGCGGCTCACCGCCTCGGCAACCTTCGACGTGTCGGCAAGTGCTGAACCGGTGATGCCGGTCATCGAGACATAATAGACGAAACCCGAGGTGTTCTCGAGCACCTTGGGCAGGCGCTTGTCGTCGGTCGTCGGCGTTGCCAGGCGGATGAAATTGATGCCGGCCTTGAGTGCCGGGATGCACAGCTCGGCATCCATTTCCGGCGGCAGGTCGACGACGATCAGCCCGTCTATGCCCGATGCCAATGCATCTTCGAGGAAACGGTCGACGCCGTAGATATAGATCGGGTTGTAGTAGCCCATCATCACGATCGGCGTTTCGTCATCGCCCTGACGGAACTCGCGCGCCATCTGCAGCGTCTTTTTCAGCGTCTGGCCGGCCTTCAGCGCGCGCAGGCCAGCGGCCTGGATCGCCGGACCGTCGGCCATCGGGTCGGAGAACGGCATGCCGAGCTCGATGATGTCGCTGCCGGCCTTGGGCAGCGCCTTCATGATCGACAAAGACGTCTCATAGTCGGGGTCGCCGCCCATGAAATAGGTGACGAGTGCTGGGCGTCCCTCGGCCTTGAGCTTCGCCATGCGGCGATCGATGCGCGTGGTCATGATCAGATCTCCATACCCAGCATCTTGGCCACCGTGTGCACGTCCTTGTCGCCGCGGCCGGACAGGTTGACGATCATCACCTTGTCTTTGCCCATAGCAGGGGCGACCTTGACCGCATGCGCGATGGCATGGGCGGATTCGAGTGCCGGGATAATGCCTTCGACGCGCGTCGTCAGCTGGAACGCCTCAAGTGCCTCGTCGTCGAGGATCGGCACATATTCGACGCGGCCGGTATCGCGCAGCCAGCTATGCTCGGGACCAACGCCAGGATAGTCGAGGCCGGCCGAGATCGAATGTCCGTCGAGGATCTGGCCGTCGTCGTTCTGCAAGAGATAGGTGCGGTTGCCGTGCAGCACGCCGGGGCGGCCCGCATTCATCGAGGCGCAATGCTCGATGCCGTCGAGGCCACGCCCGCCCGCTTCGATGCCAACGATCTTGACGCTGCGGTCGTCGAGGAATGGATGGAACAGGCCAATCGCATTGGAGCCGCCGCCGACGGCAGCGACGATCATGTCCGGCAGGCGGCCTTCCTGTTCGAGGATCTGGGCGCGCGCCTCGGTGCCGATTACCGACTGGAAGTCGCGCACCAGTTCCGGATAGGGATGCGGGCCGGCAGCCGTGCCGATCAAATAATAGGTGTCGTGCACGTTGGTGACCCAGTCGCGCAGCGCCTCGTTCATGGCGTCCTTAAGCGTGCCGTGGCCGGCGCTGACCGGGCGCACTTCAGCGCCCAAGAGCTTCATGCGGAAGACGTTCGGCATCTGCCGCTCGACGTCGGTGGCGCCCATATAGACAAAGCACGGGAAGCCGAAGCGTGCCGCAACGGTTGCCGAAGCCACGCCGTGCTGGCCGGCACCCGTTTCCGCGATGATGCGGGTCTTGCCCATGCGCTTGGCCAAAAGGATCTGGCCGAGGCAGTTATTGATCTTGTGCGAACCGGTGTGGTTGAGGTCTTCGCGCTTGAAATAGATTTTTGCGCCGCCCAAATGCCTGGTCAGGCCTTCGGCGTAATAGAGCTTGGAGGGTCGGCCGGCATAATGGGTCGACAGGTCGCTCAGCTCCGCCTTGAAGGCCGGATCGTTCTTGGCCTCGTCCCAGTGGCGCTGGAGTTCGAGGATCAGCGGCATCAGCGTCTCGGCGACGAAACGGCCGCCAAAAATGCCGAACATGCCCTGTTCGTCGGGCCCGGTGCGGAAGGAATTGGGCTCAGTCGGCTTGTTCACGGCCGATCTCCTTGCGGCTGGAGGCTGGTCAGGCGGCGCTGCGGTCGCGAGCTGCCCGGACGGCCCTGAAGAAATTTTCGATCAGCGCCGCATCCTTGACGCCCGGAGCGCTTTCCACGCCCGAGGAAATGTCGATGCCGGGCGGATTCGCGAGCTTGAGGGCGTCGCCGATATTGGCGGCGTTCAGGCCACCGGAAAGCATGTAATCGACGGAGGCGTCAAGGCCTGCGAGCAGCCGCCAATCGAACGACACGCCATTGCCGCCGGGCAATTCGGAGCCGGCGGGCGGCTTGGCGTCGAAAAGCAGGCGGTCGGCAACACCTGTATAGGGCGTGATCGCCTCGAAATCGGCGGCCTCGCGAATGGAAAAAGCCTTCATGACAGGCAGGCCATAGCGCACTTTTACCTCAGCCACGCGCGCCGGCGTTTCCTTGCCGTGCAGCTGGATCATGTCAGGCGCCATCGCCGCCACGATCTCGTCGAGGAAGGCGTCGTCGGCATCGACGGTCACGGCAACGGCCTTGGCCCTACCCTTTGCTGCCTCACGCAGCCGTCCGGCGAGCGCGGGCGCAACATTGCGCGGGCTCTTGGCAAAGAAGATGAAGCCGACATGGCTAGCGCCATTGCTCAGCGCAGCGTCGAGTGTTTCAGCGGTGCTCAGGCCGCAGATTTTGATGTCGAAAGCCATGGGTGGGGAGTGGCACGAAAAGGCGGCAAAGTCGAGGAAAAGCGAAGGAAGTAGTGGGCTGGCGCGTTGCCGTTGCGATCACCCCAAGCTGACCCTAGTTCTATTCACTACTCTCTATTCGCTAGTCCCTCACTCAAACTGTATCGCCTGCAGCGCGCCGCCATTGCGCTTGAGCCAGGCTTTGCAGCGCTCGGTGTCGGGGCAAAGTTCTTCGCACAGCTTCCAGAATTTCGGGCCGTGGTTCATCTCTCTGAGATGCGCCACTTCATGCGCGACGAGGTAGTTGATGACAGGCGTCGGCGCCATCATGATGCGCCAGGAGAATGACAGCACCCCGTCCGACGTGCACGAGCCCCAGCGGCTCGTCGTGTCGCGAAAACGGATCGCCTTGGCGCGGCGGCCGGCGGACTGGCAGTGCGTGGCCACCATCGCCTCGATGTCGCGCTTGGCCTCGCGCTTGAGGAAATCGGCGATGCGGCGCGGCAGGTGTGTCCGGTCGCCATGGACCAGAAGCGTCGGCCCGCTTTCGTCCTGCGACTGGCGCACGGTTCCGCGCGTCCCGCCTTCATGGATGATGAGATGCGGCACCCCGCGAATGGGAATCTTGATGCCAGGGCGCACCTGCGGACGGTCAGGCACCTTGGCGAGGCGCTGTTCCAGCCAGCCCTGATGGCGGTCGAGGAAGCGGTCGACTTCACCCTGGCGCAGGCCGGGCGGCACGGTGATGCGCAGGCCGCGTCCGCCGGCATCGATGCGCAGCGTCAGCCGCCGCGCCCGGTCGTTCTCAACGATCCTGAGCGGTAGTGTGCGGCCCGCGACGACGTGATCCCGCTCCTGGACGGGAGCAGGCGCGCGGGGCTGTAACTTCCTGAGGAAACCGAAAGGCATGGCGGTAGAATACGTGATTCGCTGGCTATTGCGTGTCGGTAAGAAAACCGAGAACGTGAGCTATGGCGAGTGGAGGACTGAACAAATGAAAGACTGCGTGTGTGGCTGCGGAGATTCGACTGCTGGTGGGGAGTTCTTGCCGGGTCACGATCAGAAATTGCGCGCCGAGTTGGAGCGGCAGATAGGCGGCATACACAAACTCCGTGAATTGGTTGAGCGCGAACTTGGCCGGCCAGTCATCACTCGCAAGAAGTAACAAAAACGGCGCCGCGTTTACGGCGCCGTTGGCATTCAGCGATCAGGCGACCTCAGTCGTCAAGCAGGCCCGATTTGCCGCTCTTCTTGGGCGTAACGGTCGGTGCCGTCGGCTTGTGGCGGTTGGCCATGAAGCGGTCGAAATCGTCCTGGTCCTTGGCCCGGCGCAGTTCGCGGGCATAGGCGTCGAATTCTTCGCGCATCGTTTCAAGCTTGCGGCGCTCTTCATCAAGGCGCTCGAGTTCCTTCTCGCGCCAGTCGTCGAAAGCGACGTTGCCGGTGCGGGCGTTGGTCCGGTACGAGGCCTTGCGGCAGCCGGCGAAGATGCCGTCGGTTGCCCGGTTTACGTCGCGCTTGAAACCTTCAAGCCGGTCGCCCCAGATGATGTAGGCAAGCATGGCGAGGCCGAGCGGCCAGAACACCATGAAGCCGATCACCATCAACGCGATGGTTGCCGGCGTCCAGGCCGGACGGATCAGTGCAGTCGTGTTCATTTTAGTTTGCCGTTCCTTTGTTCGAGGCAGCCGGGGAAAAAGCTGCTCCAAACGACATGGGAATGGAAAAATGGCGATTCAAGACGATGTCGGGCGAAACCGGACAATGGCTTGGAAAACCTAGCCTTTTTTGAGGCTCTCGAGCACCAGGATGACCAGGCCCGCGACCAGCCCCCAGAACGCCGAGCCGACGCCAAACAGCGTCAGCCCCGACGCAGTGACCGCAAAGGCGGTGGTTGCGGCCATGCGGTGGTGGTCGTCCTTGAGCGCGATGGCGAGCGCATTGGCCAGCGGCGCCATCAGAGCGAGACCAGCCACCAGCACGATCAGGCTCTGCGGAAGTACAGCGAAGATCGCCACAAGCGACGCCCCGAAGGCTGCGAAGATGACATAGGCGAGCGCATAGAACGGCCCGGTCTTCCAACGCTCTTTCATGTCGGGATGCACGTCGGGGCCGGTGCAGATCGCAGCCGAAATCGCCGCGAGATTGGTGGTCAGGGCGCCGAACGGTGCCGACAGCACCGAAAACAGCCCGGTGACGCCAATCAGCGGCCCCGGTTCGGGGTGGTAGCCGGCGGCGCGCAGCACGGCGAGGCCTGAAAGGTTCTGCGAGGCCATGGTGACGAGATAAAGCGGCAGCGCCAGACCCACGATCGCTGCGACCGAAAACTCGGGCGCGATCAGCGTCAGCGTCGAAAGTTCCGGGGTTGGCAGCCCGCCAACGCGTCCGGTGAGAAAAGCGGCAAGCCCGCCGCCGACCAGCACCACCAGCACCGAAAGTGCCGGGTTGTACAGCCGGATCAGGAAGAATGCTGCGATCAGCGGCAGGATCAGCCAGGGATCCCCAGGGATGGTCTTCACCGCATTGATGGCGAAGGTGACGACGATGCCGGCGAGCATGCCCGAGGCAACCGATGCCGGAATGCGCGAGATCAGCTGAGTCAGCGGCTTGATCAGGCCTGTGAGCACCAAAAGCACGCCAGTAACCAGGAATGCGCCCACCGCCTCGCCGATGGTGAAGCCGCTGCTCGCCGCGATCAGCGCGGCACCCGGGGTCGACCAGGCGGAGATGACGGGCATCTTGGTCCGCCACGACAGCCAGGCCGTTTCGAACGCCATGGCAAGGCAGATCGCGGTGACCCAGCTCGCCGTCTGGATCTGCGACGCCCCGACCGCGTTGGCGGCGGCGATGATGATGGCAAGCGTGCCGCCGAACCCGACGATGGCTGCGACAAATGCCGAAATCGGGATCGATATGCGCATCGGCTCAGCCTGCCCGTTGGATCATTTCGCCGACCGCGCGGGTCATGAGGTCGAGATCCTCAGGCCGCGACAGGCGGTGGTCGCCATCGGGCACCAGGGACAGCGTCGCGTCGTCGGCCGGCAAAAGGCTCATCAGCTTGAGCGCGTGGCTATGCGGCACGTCTGGATCGACAAGGCCCTGGATGATGTGGACCGGGCAGTGCGTATGGATCGGCCCCGTCATGACCAGGTTCTGCCGTCCATCCTCGATCAGCGCGCGCGTATAGATGTAGGGCTCGGGCGAATAATCCGACGGCTCCTCGAAATAGCCCTTCTCCACCAGATCGCGCCGTTGCGCCTCGGTCAGCTGCGGTTCGACCAGCTCGGCGGTGAAGTCGGGTGCGGGCGCCAGAAGCACCAGCCCCGCAACGCGATCGCCCTCGCCCGCTCTGTTCAACTCGGCATTCATGCGCAGTGCGATCCAGGCGCCCATCGACGAGCCGACAAGGATCTGCGGTCCGTGCGTGAACTGGCGGAATACCGCCAGGCTTTCGCCCAGCCATTTCGAGATCGTGCCGTCGGCGAAGCGGCCAGCGGACTCACCGTGACCGGAATAGTCGTGGCGCAGGAAGCTCAGGCCTTCGTCGGCGGCCCAGCCGGCCAGCGTTTCGGCCTTGGTGCCGAGCATGTCGGATTTGTAGCCGCCAAGCCACACGACACCCGGCGCTGCCCCCTCCATACGCCTCACGGCGATGCGGATGTTGTCGACCTCGATGAACTCTGATGCGCTTGCAATCATGGCTGCTCCCCCGGCACGGACTTGTGGCACAGCCGCCACGACACGGAAAGTACCCGACAAAAACCTTATTTGGGGCAGTTCGCATGCGCACAAGCAGGTGATTTGTTGCGATTGCTGTGTTATGGACATCGCCCGCGCGCTACCCACATTGGCGCGTCAGACATTCAACAACGTCAATGGCTCGAGGAGACCACGACCATTCGCAGACCTTTTAAATCAGCCGCGCCTACCAAGGACGGCCCGCGTTCCAACCGTGACATCCGGGTTCCCCGGGTCCAGCTGATCGACGTCGACGGTTCGAACCGTGGCGATGTTTCCATCAACGACGCACTCCTGGCCGCCGAAGAGGCAGGCCTCGATCTCGTAGAAATTTCCCCCAACGCCACGCCGCCCGTCGTCAAGATCCTTGACCTCGGCAAGCTGAAATACGCCAACCAGAAGAAGGCGGCCGAGGCGCGCAAGAACCAGAAGGTCATCGAGATCAAGGAGATCAAGATGCGCCCGAACATCGACAGCCACGACTACGAGACCAAGATGAAGGCGGTTCGCCGCTTCTTCGAGGAAGGCGACAAGGTCAAGCTGACGCTGCGTTTCCGTGGCCGCGAGATGGCGCATATGGAACTCGGCATGCAGCTCCTCAACAAGGTTCGTGAGGAAACCGCCACCATCGCCAAGGTCGAAGCCGAGCCCAAGCTCGAAGGCCGCCAGATGATGATGGTGCTCGCGCCACGTTGATGCCTTTGTGCATCGGCCCGAAAATCGACACAGATTTTCGGGAAGCACGATGCGCGGATCAAAATATTGGAGCGTCCTTTGCG
>NZ_JBFUKO010000008.1:0-36082 GCF_056400805.1 Aminobacter sp. P4_H6_2 | reverse complement strand
GGTTCGGACAAAGGAGTCTGTCTGGATGGTGAAGTTTTCTGGCTTTGACGGCTTCCGCGGCGGCACGAACGATGCTCCGCCAAGCGAGGGCGAAGTGCGCGAAAAATTCTGGCGCACCGCCAAGCGCGCTGCTCGTCACGTGCCTTTCATGGAAGAAGTGGTCGCTGCCTATTATTGCGCGCTCGACAAGGAGACCCCGCTCCGTGCCAAGGGTATCCTTCTGGCAGCACTCGGCTATTTCATCCTGCCGGTCGACACCATTCCCGACATGATCCTCGGCCTCGGCTTCACCGACGACATCGCCGTGCTGACCGCGGCGATCACGGCGGTGCGCGCCCATATGACACCGGCGCACCGACTTGCCGCAAAGGAAGCGCTGTCGCAGGACTGGTAAGACAAAGCCGCGCCTGTTTCATCGTGAAACGAAAAGTCAAACTGTTGCCGTTTTCGTGGTTTTCAACCACGTCAGGGACAAGTTGCCTGTTGCATGACAGGCAGTTCGGCGGGGCTCCATTGCGGTGAATATCCTTTATGCGAGGTCATTCACCCTTTGGTAACCCAGATTAAATCAAAATGAAGCGAACGGGCGGGCGCGCAGTCGGCCTGCCCCGCTCCATTTGAGGTACAGGAAAAGCGATGCGCGGTTTGATAGCTACAATTTCGGGTCTGGTGCTTGCCGTGTCGGCAATGCYGGCACTCGCCCAGTCGGCGACCAAGATCGGTCAGCACAACGCCTGGGGCACCTACAGCTACCAGGCACAGAACGGCAAGGTCTGTTACGTGCTGACGGTACCGACCGACAAGCAGCCACCGACGCTCGACCACGGCGACATGTTCTTCTTCGTCAGCCAGCGCCCKGGCCAGAAGGTGTCGTTCGAGCCGCAGTTCATTGCCGGCTACAATTTCCAGGAAAATTCCAAGGTCTCCGTCACCATCGACGGCAAGAGCTTCTCGATGTTCACCAAGGGCAAGTCGGCCTGGGTCGAGAACRCCGCCGAAGAGCCGGCCCTGATTGCCGCCATGAAAGGCGGAACCGACATGAAGGTCCAAGCCAAGTCGGGCCGCGGCAATCCGACGAGCTACGTCTTCTCGCTCAAGGGCATTTCGGCAGCGCTGACGTCGATCACCACCTGCAAGTAGGCGCATTCGATACGCATTTCGAAAGCCGGGCGATCCGATCGCCCGGCTTTTTTGTTGCTGGAACCTACGAAACCGATCGGCCGCTCAGTGCATTGAGCAGGCCGGACACCCAGTGCGGCACGATCAGCCAGATCACCAAGGCGGTGATCGCAACCGCCTGCAACAGCACGATACGGTACAAACGCGACCGGAACGGCTCCTTGCGCGTCTTGTGCCGGAACAAATGCTGGGCTGACAGCGCGCCGATACTGCCGCCGGCGAATGCGAGCCAAAGCAGGGTTTTTTCGGAGATGCGCCGGGCGCCACTGCGGGCCAGTCGCTTGTCGCGCCAGAAGGCCAAGAACGCCGCGCCGTTGACGGCGAGCACCACCAGGACGATGTGGAAGATGTTGCTCATCGGCCCAGCATCCCGGCCAATGCCTAACAGATTGCAAAGCTGCGGCACAAATGCATGGCCGCCAAAACGTGACGCGGCGACAGACCTGTGATATGTCGCCCCAAAATCCTACATAAGCTGCGATATCAACCGACCTGGGACCGAATGACCCTTTCGCTCGACCTCACCACCGATGCTACCCGAGACGCGTTGCGCGCCCGCGCAGCGACGCCCGTCAAGGAGTCGCTGATCGGCCTCACCCGCGAGGAGCTTGCCGAAGCGCTTGTYGCATCCGGTACCGTTCCCGAACGCCAGGCAAAAATGCGCGTCCAGCAGCTCTGGCACTGGCTTTATGTCCGCGGCGTCTCCGACTTCGCCGACATGTTCAACATCTCCAAGGACCTGCGCGCCGAACTCGCCAAGCACTTCACCATCGCGCGGCCCGAGATCGTCGAAGAGCAGATTTCGTCCGACGGCACGCGCAAGTGGCTGTTCCGTTTTCCGCCGCGCGGAGCGGGCCGTCCCGTCGAGATCGAGACCGTCTACATTCCCGAGGAAGGCCGCGGCACGCTGTGCATCTCGTCCCAGGTCGGCTGCACGCTGACCTGCTCGTTCTGCCACACCGGCACGCAGAAGCTGGTGCGCAACCTGACGGCGGAAGAAATCCTGACGCAGCTGATGACGGCACGCGACCGGCTGGGCGACTTCCCCGACCGCAACACGCCCGACGGCGCCATCGTGCCGGCCGAAGGGCGGAAAATCTCCAACATCGTCATGATGGGCATGGGCGAACCGCTCTACAATTTCGAGGCGGTGAAGAAGGCCCTGCTGATCGCCTCTGACGGCGACGGACTTTCCCTGTCGAAAAGGCGCATCACCTTGTCAACGTCCGGTGTCGTGCCGGAAATTTTCCGCACCGGCGAGGAGATCGGCGTCATGCTGGCGATCTCGCTGCATGCCACCAATGACGATTTGCGCGACCTGCTCGTGCCAATCAACAAGAAGTACCCGCTCAAGGAGCTGATCGAGGCCTGCCGCACTTATCCCGGCCTGTCGAACGCGCGCCGCATCACCTTCGAATATGTGATGCTCAAGGACGTCAACGATTCCCTCGAAGACGCCAAGGCGCTGGTCAAGCTGCTGCGGGGCGTCCCCGCCAAGATCAACCTGATCCCGTTCAACCCCTGGCCCGGCACCAACTACCAGTGCTCGGACTGGGAGACGATCGAGAAGTTCGCCGACTACATCAACAATGCCGGCTATGCCTCGCCAATCCGCACCCCGCGCGGCCGCGACATCCTTGCCGCCTGCGGCCAGCTCAAGTCGGAATCCGAGCGCATGAAAAAGACCGAGCGCCTGGCGCTCGAAGCGATGATGATTGCAGGGCACGGCGAGGCGTGAGCCGCTTCCTGCTCTATCTCGGCAAGTTCGCCCATATGGTGGTGGGCTATCTCGCGGCCGCGCTTGCCGCTGGGGCTTTTCTCAACGTGATCTTCCTCGGTGCTGCCGGCCTCATGGCCGCCGACATGCCGCCCGAGGTCGCCACTGGGTCGATGGTCTTCACCATCCCGTTCACCGCGCTGTTCGTCGCCTATTTCGCCTTCGTGCCGGCGGTCATCGTCATGGTTTTGGCTGAGCTTCGGGGCAAGCGCGACTGGCTGTTTTACGCGCTCGGTGGCGGCTTCGTCGCGCTGGTGTTCCTAGGCTTTGCCTACCAGGCGGGCGACCCAAGCTTCGCCTACCAAGACCCGTTGCTGCCGGTTTCAATCATCGGCAGCGGTCTGATCGGCGGCATCGCCTACTGGTTTGTCACCGGCCGCTTTGCCGGTGTCCTGGGTCCCAGACCTACTTCGCCTGCGCCGTAAGGATCTTCAGCGCGAAGGCCGAAAACACGCCCGCAAACAGATAATCGACGATACGGGTGACGCGCGGGCTCTTCTTGAGCAAGCCGGCGAACTTGTCGGCGGCAATCACCATCGGGGCGACAAGCGGCAGCGACAGGATGATGAACATCGCGCCGAGGAAGAACAGCTTTCCCGGGGCGTTGGTGTCGTGTGCCGACACGAATTGCGGCAGGAAGGTCATGAAAAACAGGATGATCTTGGGGTTGAGCAGGTTGATGCCAAGCCCGGTCGCCCAGTTCTGGAACATCGAGCGCGGAGCCCGCTTGGTGGTGTCAGKCGAAAACGCCGAACCCTTGGTCACCGCCTGGAAGGCGAGCCAGACGAGATAGCCGGCGCCGACGATCTTGAGCGCCATGAAGGCTTGCGGCGAGGCAACGATCAGCGCCGACAGCCCGAGCGCCACGAGCGATGTGTGGAAGACGATGCCGGTCATCGCACCCGCCATGCAGGCAAAGCCGGCCTTGCGGCCTTCCGACAGCGCCCGGCCGACGAACAAGGTCATGTCGGGTCCAGGGGTGATCGCGATGATGAAGGTCGCGATTGCAAACTGGATGATGGTCGACCAATCGGGAATGAAGGACATTGTCGGGCCGCCGGTTGTGCCTTGAAGGCAAGGGTTGTGGGAGATTTCTTTGCAGAAGCCCTAGCCGCACGATTTCGGCGCTTCAACCGGAAAGTGGCGGGCTAGATCACCGCCGGACCATTCGATCCGGCGGTGTGAGCGGTCTGGATCAGCTCGCGAAATAGTTCTGCGTACCGTGTGCTTCGATCGCTTCGCCGAGACGCGCGAGCGCATGCACATAAGCCGCTGTGCGCACCGAAACGTCCTTGGCCTGCGCGACGTCCCAGATGGCACGGCCCTCACGCTCCATGATGGTGCGCAGGCGCTCGTGGATCTCCTCGATCGGCCAGTAATAACCCTGGCGGTTCTGCACCCACTCGAAATAGGAGACGGTGACGCCGCCGGCATTGGCCAGGATGTCGGGCAGGACGACGATGCCCTTCTTCTCCAGGACCTCGTCTGCTTCCGCGGTGACCGGGCCATTGGCCAGTTCGAGCACGATGCGGGCCTTGACCTGGTCGGCGTTGTCGATGCGGATCATGTTCTCCAGCGCCGACGGCACCAGGATGTCGCAATCGACGCCGACAAGCGCATTGCCGTCGAGCAGTTCATGGCCGGCGTGGCCGGCGGTCGTGACGACCGAGCGGCCGCTGTCCTTGGCAACGAAGAGCCGGTCGAGGTCGAGCCCGTTGGCCGCCTGCACCGCACCTTCGGAGTCCGAAACAGCGACGATCTTGTGGCCGTCCGAGGCAAGCAGGCGGGCGATGTGCTGGCCGGCATTGCCAAAACCCTGCACGGCGATGCGCAGGCTGCCCTTGAGGCCGAGCTCATCGGCAAGGTGGCGCACGAGATAGAAGCCGCCGCGCGCGGTGGCGTCGCCGCGGCCGAGCGAACCGCCCAGCGCCAGCGGCTTGCCAGTGATGACGGCGGGCGAAGCCTGGCCGACGATCTGCGCATACTCGTCGGCCATCCAGCCCATGATCATCGAATTGGTGTAGACGTCGGGTGCCGGAATATCGCGGTCGGGACCGATGATGCGGGCAAAAGCCTGGATATAGGCGCGCGACAGACGCTCCAGCTCGGCCTTGGACAGCTTGCGCGGGTCGACCTGCACGGCACCCTTGCCGCCGCCGTAGGGCAGGTTCATCACGGCGCATTTGAAGGTCATCCAGAAGGCCAGCATCTCGACCTCGTCGGCGGTCGATTCAGGGTGGAAGCGGATGCCGCCCTTGGTCGGTCCGCGCGTGTCGTCATAGCGGCAGCGCCAGGCGATGAAGGATTTACGCGAGCCGTCGTCCATGCGGATCATCAGACGGGCTTTGGTGGTCTCGCGGGCAAATTTCAGTTTCTCGATAACGTCGGCGTCGACGTTCAGGTGTTTTGCCGCCTCGTCGAGGCGCACGAGTGCATGATCGAGAAGACTGACTTCTGACATATAAACTTCCTAACCTAATCAATGGAATTGCAATTCGGCGAGCGGCCAAAGGGCCGCCTGCGGTGGCCTGCACAAATTTTTGTCAGAACTCAATGCCGTACAAGGACGCAGGCTGCCGCAAGGTCATCCGCCAGCAGTCGCCGACGGGAACCGTGAGCCGAAATTTCCGTGCATTTTCGGGGGAGAAATATATGTCCGCGGCCTAATGGTCCAGGCCGAGATTCCTGTTGGTCCTGGGCACCCCGAACCAAGCGGAATTGCTGCACCGGCGCAAAGCTCGCCCCTGGCGACAGGTTGACTTGCCCTGCCGCACATCATTCAACTGCCGCCGCAGACAGGAGTGGGTAATGCAGGCAGTTTTCGACGGCCACAACGACGTGCTTTATCGGTTGTGGAACAACGCCGCCAAGGGTGCTGACCCGGTAGCGGAGTTCATCGAAGGCACCACGCAGGGCCATATCGACATGGCACGCGCCCAAAAGGGCGGCCTCGCCGGCGGGCTGTGCGCGATCTACATCACTTCGGCCAACATGCCCGACGAGGTGCGCGACGAAAACGGCCACTATGCCATTCCGCTGTGCAAGCCGCTCGAACGTGCGCCTTCGCTCGACATCGCCCTCGACATGGCATCGATCGCCTTCAGGATCGAGCGTGCCGGGGGCTGGAAGATCTGCCGCAGCGGCGCCGACATCGATGCAGCACAAGCCGAAGGCAAGTTCGCCGCCGTGCTGCATATGGAAGGCTGCGAGGCGATCGACGCCGATCTTGCCGCGCTCGACGTGTTCTACGCCGCCGGCCTGCGCTCGCTCGGCCCGGTGTGGAGTCGCAACACCGTCTTCGGCCATGGCGTTCCATTTGCCTTTCCCTCGAGCCCCGACACCGGCCCCGGCCTGACCGAAGCCGGCAAACGGCTGGTCAAGGAATGCAATCGCATCGGCATCGCCATCGATCTCGCCCACATCACCGAAAAGGGCTTCTGGGACGTCGCCAAGCTCAGCGACCGGCCGCTGATCGTCAGCCATTCCAACGCCCATGCGATCACGCCGATCAGCCGCAACCTGACCGACAAGCAGCTCGCCGCCGTGCGCGAAAGCAACGGCCTCGTCGGACTGAACTTCGCCGTCACCATGCTGCGCGAGGATGGCGCAAAGAGCGTCGACACCCCGCTTTCCCAAATGATCCGCCACGTCGACTATCTCGTCGAGCATGTCGGCATCGACGGCGTGGGGCTGGGCTCGGACTTTGACGGCTGCACCGTGCCGGGCGAGATCGGCGACGCAGCCGGCCTGCAGAAGCTCGTTGCGGCCCTTGGGAACGCTGGATATGGTGACGCCGATCTGGCGAAAATATGCCGTGACAACTGGCTGAGGGTTTTGCGCTCGGCCTGGCACGAAACGGCGGCCTAACAACAAATAATCGTCAACTTGGGGAACTGAAAAAATGATGATCGGTAAAATGAACGGGCATTTCCGCCTGATGCTTGCTGGCGCTGCCTTGTCGGCGATGGTTTTCGCCTCACCCGCGCTTGCGGTGACACCGGCCGACACGCTGGTCCAGGCCTGGGCCATCGATGACACCATCACGCTTGACCCGGCTGAATCCTTCGAGCTCAGCCCGGCCGAATTCCTCGGCAACGCCTATGACATGCTGGTGCGCCTCGACGTTAGCGACACCACCAAGGTGCGCCCCGGCGTCGCCGAGAGCTGGACCGTATCCGACGATGGCCTGGTCTACACCTTCAAGCTCAAGCCCGGCCTGAAGTTCGCCTCCGGCAACCCGATCACCGCGGCCGACGTGGCCTGGTCGTTCGAGCGCGCCGTCAAGCTCGACAAGAGCCCGGCCTTCATCCTCACCCAGTTCGGCCTGACCAAGGACAATGTCACTGAGAAGGCCAAGGCCGTCGACGACAGCACGTTCGTCTTCACCGTCGACAAGTCCTATGCGCCGAGCTTCGTGCTGAACTGCCTGACCGCCACCGTCGGTGCCGTGATGGACAAGAAGCTGGTGCTCGAGCATGTCGCCCCGGTCACCCCGACCGACGAGTACAAGTTCGACAATGATTTCGGCAATGGCTGGCTCAAGACAGGTTATGCCGGCTCGGGTCCCTTCAAGATCCGCGACTGGCGCGCCAACGAGATCCTCGTGCTGGAGCGCAACGACAATTACTACGGTGAAAAGGCAGCCCTTGCCCGCGTCATCTATCGCCACGTCAAGGAAAGCGCCACCCAGCGCCTGATGCTTGAAGCAGGCGACATCGACGTCGCCCGCAATCTCGAGCCGGGCGACCTGGAGGCGATCTCGAAGAACGCCGACCTTGCCACCACCAGCGCGCCCAAGGGCACGGTCTATTACATCAGCCTCAACCAGAAGAACCCCAACCTGGCCAAGCCCGAAGTACGCCAGGCGCTCAAGTATCTGGTCGACTACGACGCCATCGGTTCGACGCTGATCAAGGGCATTGGCGAAATCCGCCAGACCTACCAGGCCAAGGGCGTGCTCGGCGCGCTCGACTCCAACCCGTTCACGTTTGACGTCGCCAAGGCCAAGGAACTGCTGGAGAAGGCAGGCCTGAAGGACGGCTTCACCGTCACCATGGACGTGCGCAATTCCCAGCCGGTGACGGGCATCGCCGAAGCCTTCCAGCAGACCGTCGGCCAGGCCGGCATCAAGCTGGAGATCATCCCCGGCGACGGCAAGCAGACCCTGACCAAGTACCGCGCCCGCAACCACGACATGTATATCGGTCAGTGGGGCATGGATTACTGGGATCCGAACTCCAACGCCGAAACCTTCACCTCCAACCCCAACAATGCCGATGACGGCACGGTGAAGACGCTGGCCTGGCGCAATGCCTGGGACGTTCCGGAGCTCACCGAAAAGACCAAGGCAGCCCTTCTGGAGCGCGACAAYGACAAGCGCGCGGCCATGTACAAGGAGTTGCAGCAGGCTGCCCTCGACACCAGCCCGTTCGTGATGATCTTCCAGCAGACCGAAGTCGCTGGCCTGCGCGGCAACGTCAAGAACTACAAGCTGGGGCCGAACTTCGATTCCAACTTCGTCGCTCCCGTGACCAAGGACTGATCCGAAAAGGATCGATCCGTTGACCAGCATGGAAAATCAGACCCAAGCGAGGCGCGCCAACAGGCGCGCCTCTGCTCTCGCAGGCTCGATCGCCAGCTTTTTGGTGATCGTGGCAACGACCTATCTTGGCCTTTTGGCCGTCACCTTTTTCATTGGCCGTGTCGTTCCCATCGATCCGGTGCTGGCGATCGTCGGCGACAGGGCGCCTGCCCATGTCGTTGAGCGCACGCGTATCGAAATGGGCTTCAACCTGCCCTACTACCAGCAGTTCTACCTCTATGTGAAAGGTGTGCTGCAGGGCGATTTCRGCACCTCCGTGCTGACCACCAACCCTGTCATGGCCGACATCCGCCGCGTCTTTCCCGCGACCATGGAACTCGCCACCGTCGGCACCATCATCGGTGCTGCCTTCGGCATCCCGCTCGGCGTGCTGGCCGCCGTCAAGCGCGGCAGCCTCGCCGACCAGATCGTGCGTATCATCGGCCTGATCGGCTATTCGATGCCGATTTTCTGGCTCGGGCTTCTGGCGCTTCTGGTGTTCTACGCCCGGCTCGGCTGGACCGCCGGCCCCGGCCGCATCGACGTGGTGTTCGAATACACCTTCACCCCGATCACCGGCTTTTACCTGCTCGACGCTGTCCTCAACCGCGACTGGGCCGCGTTCAAGGACATCTTCGCCCACATCATCCTGCCGGCCTCGCTGCTTGGCTATTTCTCGCTCGCCTATATCAGCCGCATGACGCGTTCCTTCATGCTCAACGAGCTGAGCCAGGAATACATCGTGGCAGCGCGCGCCAAGGGCCTGTCGGAAACTCGCATCATCTGGGGTCATGCGCTGCGCAACGCTGCCGTGCCGCTGGTCACCGTGATCGCGCTGTCCTACGCCGGCCTGCTCGAAGGCTCGGTGCTAACCGAAACGGTCTTCGCCTGGCCCGGCCTTGGCCTCTACATCACCAATTCGCTGCAGAATGCCGACATGAATGCGGTCCTGGGCGGCACGATTGTCATCGGCTCGGTGTTCATCGCGCTCAACCTGTTCTCCGACCTGCTCTATCGCCTGCTCGACCCAAGGACGCGGATACGATGAGCGACACTGTTTTGACCCGCCGCGAATGGCTTTTGACCGACAGGCCGCAGTCGCGCTTTCAGGCTCGGCTCGGCCAAGCCTATCTGACCTGGCGCCGCTTCACCGCAAACAAGCTCGCCGTCGTCGGCATGTTCATCATCCTGGCGCTGCTGCTCATCGCCGCCTTCGCACCGTTGCTTGCGCCCTACTCGCCCTATATTGGCGACCTCAAGAATGCGCGCCTAATGCCGCCCAGTGCCGAGTATTGGCTTGGAACCGACGACCAGGGCCGCGATATCCTTTCCAGGCTGATTTACGGCTCGCGCCTCACCTTGCAGGTGGTGGCGCTTGTCGCCATCATCGCGGCACCCGTAGGCCTGCTGGTCGGCACCGCCGCTGGCTATGCCGGCGGCTGGGTCGATGCGGTTTTGATGCGCATCACCGACATCTTCCTCGCCTTCCCCAAGCTGATATTGGCGCTGGCCTTTGTCGCAGCGCTTGGACCCGGCATCGGCAACGCCATCATCGCCATCGCGCTGACCTCGTGGCCGCCCTATGCCCGCATCGCCCGTGCCGAAACATTGACCCTGCGCAGCTCGGACTACATCTCGGCGGTCAAGCTGATGGGCGCCTCGCCGATGCGCATCGTGGTGCGCCACATCATGCCGCTGTGCATCTCCTCGCTGATCGTGCGCGTCACGCTCGACATGGCCGGTATCATCCTCACCGCCGCCGGCCTCGGCTTCCTCGGGCTCGGCGCCCAGCCGCCGCTGCCGGAATGGGGCTCGATGATCGCCTCGGGCCGCCGCTTCATCCTCGACCAGTGGTGGGTCGCAGCCGCTCCCGGAGCCGCCATCCTCATCGTCAGCCTCGGYTTCAACCTGCTGGGCGATGGCCTGCGCGACGCACTCGACACACGCAGCGGTGGCCAATGAGCACGCTGCTGCATGTCGACGACCTCCGTGTTTCCTTCCCCACCCGCACTGGCGTTGTGGAAGCGGTGCGCGGTGTCTCCTTCGCGCTTGGCCAGGAGYGGCTCGGCATCGTCGGCGAGTCCGGTTCGGGCAAGTCGCAGACCGGCCGCGCCATCATGGGGCTGACGCCGCAGCAGGCCGAGATCAAGGCCAAGCGGCTCGAATTCGCCGGCATCGACCTTTTGAAGACATCGGCGGCAGAACGGCGGGCCTTGCGCGGCAATCGCATCGCCATGATCCTGCAGGACCCGAAATATTCGCTCGATCCTGTCATGACCATCGRCCGGCAGATCGTCGAGACCCTGCGCACGCATGAAAAGGTCGCCAAGTCGGAGGCCCGCGAGCGCGCGCTCGACATGCTCTCGGCGGTGCAGATCCGCGACCCCAAGCGCGTCTTCGACCTTTACCCGCACGAGGTTTCCGGCGGCATGGGCCAGCGCGCCATGATCGCCATGATGTTGATCGCCGGCCCCGAGCTTCTGATCGCCGACGAGCCGACCTCGGCGCTCGACGTCACCGTCCAGCTCGACATCTTGCGCATCCTCGACCGGCTGGTCATCGACCGTGGCATGGGGCTGATCTTCATCTCGCACGATCTGCGCCTGGTCTCGACCTTCTGCGACCGGGTGATCGTCATGTATGCCGGCAAGGTCGTCGAGGAGCTCAAGGCCTCCGAGCTGTCGCAGGCCAGGCACCCCTACACCCAAGGCCTGCTCAACTGCATGCCCAAGATCGGCACGAGCCGGCACCCGCTGCCAGTGCTCGACCGCCAGCCGGAGTGGCTGCTGTGATCCCTGCCCTTTCCATCGATCGCCTGCGCGTCGTCTATGACGACTTCATAGCGCTCAAGGACGTCAGCCTGACGGTTGCACAGGGCGAGTCCTTCGGCCTTGTCGGCGAATCCGGTTCCGGCAAGTCGACGCTGCTGCGCGCCGTAGCAGGCCTGGCACCCGTGACCTCGGGCACCATCGACGTCGGCGGCAAGCGCCTGGGCAAGACGCGTGACAAGGAATTCTACCGCCAGGTGCAGATGGTGTTCCAGGACCCTTATGGTTCGTTGCATCCGCGCCAGACCGTCGACCGGCTGCTGCTTGAACCTTTGGCGATCCACGGCTTTGCCGACATCGATAAACGCATCCAGCGCGCGCTCGACGAGGTCGGTCTCGGCTCCGGCTTCCGCTTCCGCTATTCGCACCAGCTCTCCGGCGGCCAGCGCCAGCGCGTGGCGATTGCCCGCGCGCTGATCCTCGAACCTTCGGTGCTCCTGCTGGACGAGCCGACATCAGCACTCGACGCCTCGGTGCAGGCCGAAGTGCTCAATTTGCTCGAGCAGATCCGCCGCGACCGCAAGCTGACCTTCGTCATGGTCAGCCACGACCTCGGCGTCATCACCCATATGTGCGAGCGGCTGATGGTGATGCAAAGCGGCGCGGAGGTCGAGCGGCTCGAAGCCGGCGATCTCGCCTCCCGCAATGTCACCAAGGACTATACGCGCAATCTTCTGGTCGCCAGCGAGGGCTTTGTCCGCGAACCCTGAGCCAAGGCTTTCGCTTGCCTGCTGCCGCACACGCCTGCACACTGCAACCGATCTGCAACCCGCATCATCAGGTGTCCGCCCATGCTTCTCGGCATCGATCCACTGCTCAGCCCCGACGTGCTCTACGCGCTGCGCTCGATGGGCCACGGCGACGATTTGATCATCGCCGACGCCAATTTTCCGGCCGAAGCGATCTCGCGCCAGACAGTGTTCGGCCGCCCGCTGCGCATCGACGCCGACATTGTCCGGGTGATGAAGGCGGTGCTGTCGGTGATGCCTGTCGACACCTTCGTCGACGATGCCTTTGGCCGCATGGAGGTCGTTGGCAAGCCCGACGAGCTTCCCGAGGTCCAGCGCGAGGTTCAAAAGCTGATTGCGGGCACGGACACCAAGATGGTCGGCATCGAGCGTTTCGCCTTTTACGAACGCGCCAAGAAGGCCTACGCCGTCATCCAGACGCAGGAACGCCGCTTCTACGCCGACTTCGCCGTCCGCAAGGGCGTCGTCCCGCCTGAAGCTTAGTGCATTTGCGGCTGACGTAGAGCCGCCCCTCATCCGCCTGCCGGCACCTTCTCCCCGTAATGACGGGGAGAAGGAACGCTTCCGCAACGCCGACGCCCCCCTCTCCCCGTTTTTCACGGGGAGAGGGTAAGGGTGAGGGGCAGCGCCATGCTGGGCGGAAATGCGCTACGACAACGACAACTTCGCCGCGACGTCCTTGAGCAGGACCAGAGTCTGGTCGATGTCGGCCTGGGCGTCGTCCAGCCGCTGGATATAGGGACAGGTCAGCACCGCAATCGCATAGCCGTCGGGCGTCAGGATCGGTACGGAGATGTCGTCGACGCCCCTGATCTGCTGGCTTTCGGCGATGCGGTGGCCGTCCTTGCGGTAGCCTTCGAGCACCGGCTCGAGCTTGGACCGAGCGATTGCCAGCTTGGTTCCTTCCCAGCGTATCGTCGCTTCCGCCTGGGAGTGCTCGTCCTGGAAGGCAAGCAGGGTCTGACCCGACCCCGTCGCCAGCAGGTCGATATGGGCGCCGATCCTGATGCCGAACTCCCAATTGCCGGGGCAACTGGCATGCGCGACGACAAGTGCTGCCCCGCCTTCCGGAACCACCAGATGGCAGGATTGGCCGGCATCGCTGGCAAAACCGTCCATCAGCGGCAGAGCGCGGGCGACCAGGCGCCGAACCGGCGGATGYCGGTGCGCCAAAACGAAAAGCTTCATGGTCAGGGCGTAGCGGTCGCCTTCAGGTGAGCGGCTGACATAGTCGCGCGCCACCAGCCGTTCCAGCATGCGGTAGACCTCGCTCGGACCTCGGCACATCGCCTTGACGATTTCGGCGCGTGTAAGCCCGCCCGGCTGTTCGGACAGCAGTTCGAGTATGTCGAGCCCCTTGTCGAGCGCCGGCGCCCGGTAGCGCTCGTCCTTGTCCTGGTCGTTTGCGGCGTAGGCTGGCCGTTTGGGCATCGCTCGAAATCCTCCCGGTCGACCGCCCCACATTTCCCGTTGCAAGGTCGGTTCATTTATGAATAGTATGTTCGTATATAGACAGACGCAAGCAGTTTGCTGGGAGGGCAACGGTTATGCGACTAAGCGGGAAACGCATCTTCATTTCCGCCGCCGCCCAAGGCATCGGCCGCGCCAGTGCGCTGGCCTGCGCCAAAGAGGGCGCCCATGTCATCGCGACAGACATCAACGATCAGGCGTTGGCGGCCCTCGCCGCCGAAAGCAGCCGCATCGAGACCCATCGTCTCGACGTCCGCGATGGCGCGGCGGTCACAGCCTTCGCCAAGCAGCAGGCTGCGCTCGACGGGCTCTTCAACTGCGCCGGCTTCGTGCACAACGGCACCATTTTGGACTGTAGTGACGAAGACTGGGATTTCAGCTTCGACCTCAACGTCAAGAGCATGTACCGCACCACCAAGGCCTTCTTGCCCGGCATGCTGGAGCAGGCGGAAAAGACCGGTGGCGTCGCCATCCTCAACATGGCGTCCATGGCCTCCTCGATCAAAGGCTTCCCCAACCGCCTGCTCTATGGCGCAACCAAGGCCGCGGTAATCGGCTTCACCAAGGGCATGGCCGCCGACTATGTCCGCCGCGGCGTACGCTGCAACGCGCTCTGCCCGGGCACGGTCGACACGCCCTCGCTGCGCGGCCGCATCGCCGCTGCCGCCGACCCTGTACAGGCTGAGAAGGATTTCATCGCCCGCCAGCCGATCGGCCGCCTGGCAACCGTCGACGACATCGTGCCGCTGGTCGTCTATCTCTTGTCCGATGAATCCCGCTTCGTCACCGGCCAGGCTGTCCTGGTCGACGGCGGCGTCACCATCTAGGCGGGGCGGCGGCCATGATCGAAAGGATCGACGGCCACTGCCACTACTGGACGCTCCAGCGCGGCGACTATGGCTGGCTGGCGCCTGACGCCGTTCATCTTGCGCCGATCTATCGCGACTTCGGCGCAGCCGAGATGCGGCCGCTCGCCGAGACGGCCGGCATAGGCCAGCGCATCCTGGTCCAGGCCGCGCCCACCGAAGCGGAGACGGAATTCCTGCTCGCCCAGGGCCGCGAGGACAAAGCGGTCGCCGGCGTCGTCGGCTGGGTTGATCTGTCATCGGCCGAGAGCGTGGCTTCTCTCGAGCGCCTGGCGAAAAACCCGCTCCTCAAGGGCGTGAGGCCGATGCTGCAGGATCTCGACGATCCCGACTGGATCGCCACCCGCCCGCACCCGGAAGCCATTGCCGCGCTGAAGCGGCTTGGCCTGCGTTTCGATGCGCTGGTCATGCCGCAACAACTCGCAGGGCTGAAACGTTTCATCGAGGCGAACCCCGAGCTGGCAGTCATCATCGATCACGCCGCCAAGCCGGCATTTGCGGCTGAAGCCAGCGATCCGCGCCACGCCATGTGGGAGACAGGCATGGCAGCGCTCGCCCGGCACCCGCAGGTGCATTGCAAGCTTTCCGGCCTGCTCACCGAACTGCCCGCCGACCGCCGTTCCACACCGGAAAAAGCCGTCGCGACACTCCGGCCGACAGTCGAGAAGCTGCTGGCCTGGTTCGGGCCGCGCCGCATTGTCTGGGGCTCGGACTGGCCGGTTGTGACCTTGGCTACGAGCTTCGGCTTCTGGATCGAGGTCACCGAGCTTTTACTGGAAGGTCTCAGCGCGAACGAACGGGAGCAGATCCTCTCGGCCACAGCCAAGCGCTTCTACGGCCTTGAAGGAGGCCGCGCATGAACGCGCTCGTCGTCATGAAGGACATCGAAAAGTCGTTCCCAGGCGTCCGCGCGCTGCACAACGCCCAGCTCGAACTGCGCTCCGGCGAAGTGCATGCGCTGATGGGCGAAAATGGCGCCGGTAAGTCGACGATGATGAAGATCCTCGCCGGCATCTACCGGCGCGACGCCGGCGAAATCCTGCTCGACGGCAAGCCGGTCGAGATCAACTCGCCGCGCCAGGCGCAGGACCTCGGCATCGGCATCATCCATCAGGAACTCAACCTGATGCCGCATCTGACAGCGGCGCAGAACATGTTCATCGGCCGCGAGCCGCGCAAGGCCGCCGGCCTGCTGCTCGATGAGGCAAAACTCAACGCCCAGGCCGCCGAAATCTTCGCCAGCATGCATTTGAAGCTCGATCCACACACGCTCGTCGGTGGATTGACCATCGCCCGCCAGCAGATGGTCGAGATCGCCAAGGCGCTGTCCTACCGGTCGCGCGTGCTGATCATGGACGAGCCGACCGCCGCCTTGAACGACGCCGAGATCGCCGAGCTGTTCGCCATCATCGCCCGGCTCAAGGCCGAGGACGTCGGCATCGTCTACATCTCGCACAAGATGGACGAGCTGAAGCGCATCGCCGACCGCGTGACCGTCATGCGCGACGGCGAATATATCGGCACCGTGCCCGCCGAAACGACGCCGGTGGAAAAGATCATCTCGATGATGGTCGGCCGCGCCCTCACCGACGAGCGCCCTGACGTGCCCGACCATGCGAACTCCGAGGTCGTGCTCGCGGTCAACAACCTCAATCGCGGCGTGGTCATCCGCGACGTCAGTTTCTCCGTCCGCAAGGGCGAAATACTCGGTTTTGCCGGGCTGATGGGGGCGGGCCGCACCGAGGTCGCACGCGCCATCTTCGGCGCCGACCGGCGCGACAGTGGCGACATCTTCATGCACGGCAGCAGGGTCGACATCCGCAAGCCGCAGGACGCCGTGCGCGCCGGCATCGGCTACCTCTCCGAGGACCGCAAGCATTTCGGCCTCGCAACCGGCATGGACGTGCGCAACAACGTCGTGCTGGCGAGCCTGCGCCGCTTCACCGGTCCCGGCGGCCTGCTGAAGGAGGCCGCGATGCACGATGCTGCCAGCCGCTACATCGACCAGCTCGCGATCAAGACCCCGTCAGACAAGCAGGAAGTGCGCCTGCTCTCCGGCGGCAACCAGCAGAAGATCGTCATCGCTAAATGGCTGTTGCGCGATTGCGAGGTGCTGATCTTCGACGAGCCGACGCGCGGCATCGATGTCGGCGCCAAGAACGAAATCTACAAGCTGCTGAACGCGCTGGCCCAGCAGGGCCGCGCCATCATCGTCATTTCGTCCGAACTGCCCGAGGTGTTGAGGCTCAGCCATCGCATTGCCGTCATGTGCGAGGGACGGCTGACCGGCATCCTGCCTGGCGGCGCCAGCCAGGAAGAGATCATGCACCTTGCCACGCTGCGCGGCGATACCGCCAACCAGAACAACAACAAACAAAGTAAGCCGGCAAAGGGAGAGGCCAAATGAGTGCGACCGCATCCACTGGGGCGATCTCGATCGGCTCGAAATTCTCCGGCGCGCACCGGCTTCTGGCCTTTGCCAGCCTGATCGCGCTGATCCTCGTCTTCAGCCTCGCCTCGCCCAACTTCATGCAGACCTCCAACATCATCGCCATCCTGCAGGCGACGTCGGTCAATGGCGTGCTGGCGATTGCAGCGACCTTGGTCATCATCACAGGCGGCATCGACCTGTCGGTAGGCACGCTGATGACCTTCTGCGCGGTCATCGCAGGCGTGGTGCTGACCTTCTGGGGCATGCCGCTCGGCCTTGGCGTCTTGGCGGCCATCCTCGCTGGCGCCGCCAGCGGCACCCTCTCGGGCACCTTCGTTGCCAAGCTCAAGATCCCGCCCTTCATCGCCACGCTCGGCATGATGCTGATCCTCAAGGGCCTGTCGCTTGTCATCTCGGGCACGCGGCCGATCTATTTCAACAACACGCCCGGCTTCACCCAGATCTCGCAGGGCTCGCTGATCGGCACCGTCATCCCCGGCCTGCCTATCCCCAACGGCGTTTTGATCCTGTTCCTGGTGGCGATTGCCACGAGCTTCATTCTCGAGCGCACAATCCTCGGCCGTTTCACCTTCGCGCTCGGCTCAAACGAAGAGGCTGTGCGCCTTTCGGGCGTCAACACCGACCGCTGGAAGATCGCCGTCTATGCGCTCGCCGGCAGCATCTGCGGCGTCGCCGGCCTGCTGATCGCCTCGCGCCTCAACTCGGCCCAGCCCGCGCTCGGCCAGGGTTACGAGCTCGACGCCATCGCAGCTGTGGTCATCGGCGGCACCTCGCTCTCGGGTGGCCGCGGCACCATCATCGGCACGCTGATCGGCGCACTCATCATCTCAGTGCTCGCCAACGGGCTGCGCATCCTTTCGGTCGCCCAGGAGTGGCAGACCGTGGTCACCGGCTCGATCATCATTCTCGCCGTCTACACCGACATTCTGCGGCGCCGCAGGCTTTGAGGAAGGCTTGCTTCGCGCAGAGCATCGCCCTGCGCCAACACCAAGAAGAGAGCGAAAGCGCTCCACCAGCAACAATCAACCAAAGTTCAATCGGAGGAAACATGTTCACCAGACGCACAATGCTCGGCGCCATCAGCGCCATGACAATCCTCGGCTACGGCTCGACCATGGCAATGGCCCAGGACAAGATGTACATCCCGCTGATCTCCAAGGGCTTCCAGCACCAGTTCTGGCAGGCCGTGAAGGCGGGTGCCGACAAGGCCGCCACCGATCTCGGCGTCACCGTCACCTTCGAAGGCCCGGATTCCGAAACCCAGGTCGACCGCCAGATCGACATGCTGGCCGCGGCGCTTGCCAAGAAGCCGGCGGCGATCGGTTTCGCCGCCCTCGACAGCCAGGCGGCCCTGCCGTTGCTGCAGCAGGCCAAGGACGCCAAGATCCCGGTTGTCGCATTCGACTCCGGCGTCGAAGGCGACATCCCAGTCGCCACCGCCTCGACCAACAACATCGCCGCCGCAGCCCTTGCCGCCGACAAGATGGCCGAGCTCATCGGCGACGAAGGCAAGGTGGCATTGGTCGTGCATGACCAGACCAGCCGCACCGGCATCGACCGTCGCGACGGCTTCGTCAACCGCATGAAGGAAGCCCATCCGAAGGTAGAAATCGTCGCCATCGAATATGGCGACGGCGATCACCTCAAGTCGACCGAGATCACCAAGGCGATCCTGCAGGCCAACCCCGATATCAAGGGCATGTTCGGCGCCAATGAAGGCTCGGCCATCGGCGTCATCAACGGCGCCAAGGAACTGGGCCGCAAGCTGGTGATCATCGGCTACGACTCCGGCGCCCAGCAGAAGCAGGCGATCCGTGATGGCGAGATGGCCGGCGCCATCACCCAGAACCCGGTCGGCATCGGCTATAAGACCGTCGAAGCAGCGGTCAAGGCAGCCAAGGGCGAAGCGGTCGAAAAGAACATCGACACCGGCTTCTACTACTACGACAAGACCAACATCGATAAGCCTGAGATCGCAGCCGTCCTGTACGACTGATCCTGTCCAAACCACCCGGAGGCGGTTCGCCGCCTCCGGCTTCTTCCAAACAAGGTGATTTCAATGAAACTGCTCCGCTACGGCCCCAAGGGCAACGAAAAGCCCGGCATCCTCGACGCATCCGGCCGCGTCCGCGACCTCTCGGGCATTGTCGACGACATCGCCGCAGATGTGCTGACGCCCGAAGGCCTTGCCCGCCTGCGCGGGATCGATCCCCAGACGCTGCCGCTCGTCGCCGGCACGCCCCAGGAAGACCTTCGTCTTGGTGCATGCGTTGGCCGCATCGGAAAATTCATCTGCATCGGCCTTAACTATGCCGACCACGCCGCCGAAACGGGCGCCGCGATCCCCGCAGAACCCATCGTCTTCAACAAGTGGACGTCGGCCATCGTCGGTCCCGACGACGACGTCGAAATCCCGCGCGGCTCCCTCAAGACCGACTGGGAGGTCGAACTCGGTGTCGTCATCGGCAAGCCCGGCCGCTACATCGACGAGGCCGACGCCATGTCCCACGTCGCCGGCTATTGCGTCATCAACGACGTGTCCGAGCGCGAATACCAGATCGAGCGCGGCGGCACCTGGGACAAGGGCAAGGGTTGCGACACCTTCGGCCCGACCGGCCCGTGGATGGTCACCGCCGACGAGATCGCCGACCCGCAGTCGCTCAAACTCTGGCTCGACGTCGACGGCAAGCGTTTCCAGGACGGCTCGACCAAGACCATGATCTTCACCGTCCAGCAGATCGTTGCTTATCTCAGCCGCTTCATGAGCCTGCAGTCAGGCGATGTCATCTCCACCGGCACACCGCCCGGCGTTGGCCTCGGCCAGAAGCCGCCCATCTATCTCAAGGCCGGCCAGACCATGCATCTCGGCATCGAAGGCCTCGGCACCCAGCGGCAGCGCGTCGTCGCCGCCTGAACCATTAGGGACCCAACCATGACCAGCATCATCGACATGCGGGTGCTCGACCTGCGCTTCCCGACCTCGCAGCATCTCGACGGTTCCGACGCGATGAACCCGGACCCCGATTATTCGGCGGCCTATGTCATCCTGGAAACCGACGCCCCCGGCATCGAGGGTCACGGCCTGACCTTCACCATCGGCCGTGGCAACGAGATCTGCTGCGCGGCGATCGAGGCGATGCGCCATCTCGTCGTCGGGCTGGACATGGACAAGGTTGCAGCAGACATGGGCGCCTTCTGGCGCCATGTCACATCGGACAGTCAGTTGCGCTGGATCGGGCCCGACAAGGGCGCGATCCACCTCGCAACCGGCGCTGTCGTCAATGCCGTGTGGGACATCTGGGCCAAGATGGTGGGCAAGCCGGTGTGGAAGCTGGTCGCCGACATGTCTCCGGAAGAACTCGTGCGCTGCATCGACTTCCGCTACATCACCGACTGCATCACGTCCGACGAAGCGCTCGCCATGCTGCGCGAGAAGGCACCCGGCAAGGCCGAGCGCATCGCCATCCTCGAGCGCGAGGGCTACCCCTGCTACACCACATCGGCCGGCTGGCTCGGTTATGAAGACGAGAAGCTGCGCCGTCTGTGCCAGGAGGCGGTCGATGCCGGCTTCAACCACGTCAAGCTCAAGGTCGGCCGCGACAAGGCCGACGACATCAGGCGTCTGCGTATCGCCCGCGAGGTGCTGGGGCCGGATCGCCAGCTGATGATCGACGCCAACCAGGTATGGGAAGTCGATCAGGCCATCGACTGGGTGCGCGACCTCGCCTTCGCCAAGCCGTGGTTCATCGAGGAGCCGACAAATCCCGACGACGTCGAGGGCCACCGCAAGATCCGCGAGGGCGTGGCCCCGGTTCAGGTCGCCACCGGCGAGATGTGCCAGAACCGCATCATGTTCAAGCAGTTCATCATGCGCGGTGCCATCGACGTGGTGCAGATCGACTCCTGCCGTCTCGGCGGTGTCAATGAGATCCTCGCCGTGCTGCTGATGGCGGCGAAGTATGATCTGCTGGTCTGCCCGCATGCCGGCGGCGTCGGCCTGTGCGAATACGTCCAGCATTTGTCGATGATCGACTATATCTGCATCGCCGGCACCCGCGAGGGCCGCGTCGTCGAATATGTCGACCACCTGCACGAACACTTCAAGGAACCCTGCATCGTCCGCAACGCCGCCTACATGCCGCCAATGGCGCCAGGCTTCTCGATCGAGATGAAGCCGGCGACGCTCGAAGACTTCCAATTCAAGGGCTGACAGGGATGGATCTCGGGCTGAAGGACAAGGTGATCATCGTCACTGGCGGTGGCGCGGGTATCGGCGGCGCTGTCACGCTTGGCCTTGCCGCCGAGGGTGCAATTCCTGTCGTTTTCGGCCGCAGCCCGCTGGCCGAAGACTTCAGCGCCCAGCTCCGCAAGCTTTCGCCACGTGCAAAATTCATCCAGGTCGAGCTGATGCACGACTCGGAAATCGAGGCGGCAGTGAAGGATGTGGCGCAGACTTTCGGCTGCATCGACGGGCTGGTCAACAATGCCGGCATCAATGACGGCATCGGCCTCGAAGCCGGCCCGGAAGCCTTCCGCGAGTCGCTCGAACGCAACTTGATCCACTACTACACGACCGCCCATCACTGCCTGCCCTGGCTCAAGACGGCGCGCGGTTCGATCGTCAACGTCTCCTCCAAGACCGCGCTGACCGGCCAGGGCAACACCAGCGGCTACACCGCCGCCAAGGGCGCGCAGCTTTCGCTGACGCGCGAGTGGGCGGCAGCGTTGCGCGGCGACGGTGTCCGCGTCAACGCTGTCATCCCCGCCGAGGTGATGACGCCGCTCTACGAGAAGTGGCTCAAGACCTTCGACGATCCCGAAGCGCGCCTCGCCGAGATCACCAGGCGCATTCCACTCGGCCAAAGGATGACAACGGCCGAAGAAATAGCCGACACCATCATCTTCCTGCTGTCGGACCGCGCCAGCCACACCACAGGGCAGTGGCTGTTCGTCGACGGCGGCTACACCCACCTCGACCGCGCGCTGGATTGACCGGAACGGTGTTGGAACCCCCGATGCCCTGCCGGGCACCGGCCACTTTGCCCGCCTGCGTCAGGCAATCGTCATGCGGTGCGACACATTCTTGATGACGGTGTACTGCGCCAGCCCTTCGAGGCCGCCCTCACGGCCGTAACCGCTTTCTTTCACGCCACCGAACGGTGTTTCGGGAACAGACGCCTCCAGCGTGTTGATCGAGACATTGCCCGCCTCGATCCCGTCCGCAAGCTGGTCGGCGGTGCGGGCCGAGTGCGTGAAGGCGTAGGCCGCCAGGCCGAAGGGCAGCGCGTTGGCCTTTTCGATGGCCTCTTCGACCGAACCGACGGGATTGATCAGCGCCATCGGGCCGAACGGCTCTTCGTGCATGGCGCGCGCGTCATCAGGAAGGTCGGCGATCGTGGTGACGGGGAAGAAATAGCCGCGATTGCCGAGCCGCTCGCCGCCCGTCAGCACGCGGGCGCCCTTGGCGCGCGCGTCCGCCGTCAGGGCTTCCAGCGCTTCGATTCGGCGATGGTTGGCCACCGGCCCCATCTGGGTTGCCGCTTCCAGGCCGTTGCCGACCGTGATGGCGCGGGCCGTCTCGGCGAACGCCTTGGTGAAGGCGTCATAGATACGCTCCTGCACGTAAAAGCGCGTCGGCGAGGTGCAGACCTGCCCGGAATTGCGCGCCTTGCGCACCGCCGATGCGATCGCGGCAGCGACCGGATCGACGTCGTCGCAGACGATCACGGGCGCATGCCCGCCGAGTTCCATCAGCACTGGCGTCATGTGGCGCGCCGCCATCTCGGTCAGGTGCTTGCCGACGGCCGTCGAACCGGTGAAGGCGACCAGACGGACCTGGCTCTGCGGGATGAGATAGCCCGAAATCTCCGCAGGCACGCCGAAGACGAGGTTGAAGACGCCTGCGGGCAGGCCCGCATCGTGGAACGCACGCGCAATGTGGAAGGCGCCGGCAGGTGTTTCCTCGGCGGCTTTCAGGATGATCGAGCATCCGGCGGCAAGCGCGCCGGCGATCTTGCGCGACGGCTGGCTCATCGGAAAATTCCACGGCGAAAACGCCGCGACCGTGCCTATGGGCTGGTGGTGCACGATGTATTTGATCCCCGGCTCGCTCGGAATGACGCGGCCATAGGTGCGCTGGCCCTCGGCGGCGTCCCATTCGAAGAATTCGCAGCCGCGAATGACCTCGAGACGGGCCTGGGCGAGCGGCTTGCCGTGCTCCAGGGTGATCGCATAGGCGATCTCGTCGATGCGCTCGCGCATCAGCTGGGATGCCTTGAGGATGACCTCGGCGCGCTTCGCCGGCGAGGTCCTGCGCCACACGTTGAAGCCTTTCGCCGCGGCATCGAGCGCGTCGTCGAGGTCCGCGCGCGTGGCGACAGGCACCGCGCCGATAACGGTTTCGTCGGCCGGATTGAGCACAGGCTGGGTGTCGACCGTCTTGCGCCAGGAGCCGCCGATGTAAAGCTTGAGGTCGGGATAGGTGTTCGTCATGAGAGTCTCCATTGTCCCTGGCGGCTAGTGCGCAAGGGGGGCAAGCTGGTTTTCGATAAGCCTGACAAGGCTGAGCGCGGTCATCTCGGATGATTTCGGATTGTTCTTGAGCGCTTCGTTTTCAAGGCGCAGATCAAGCCGGCCAAAGGCGCCTGAGGCGCTGACCTCGTGGACGTTGCGCTTGGCTGCCGGGTCGGCCACCAGCACAATGCGCGTGCGGTCGAGACCGATACCCGACAAAGCGGAAATGACGGCCACATTGGCATTCTGCGGGAACGCGTTGGCCGCCTGACGCGCCGTGCCGGTAAAAAACGCGGTGCGCTCCATGAGCTTGTCGAGATCGACAAGCTCACTCGCCTTGGTGCCCTGCCAAGCCAGTGGCGGCTTGACGATGGTGTGCGTCACCTCGTCGATCGGCAGGATCGAGGCTGCGGCCAGCGCGCCGAGATCGCCGAGCGCGCCCGAAGGCATGACGATACGGCTCCCCGTCTCGCGCGCCACGGCAAGCAGCCGCTGGTAGAGTGCGTCGTCGCAAAAGGCGCTCGTCGAGGAGACGACAAAGCTTGCAGCATGGCGCAGCGCCGCCTCGCCCCAAATGGCGACGGCCGGCCGTCCGGCCGCCTCGATGACCATGTCGATGTCGAGCCCAACAAGCTCTTCCGGCCCGGAGATCAGTCGGGCACCTTTGGGCAAGCCTTGGCGCTCTCGTCCACCGTCGCGGACGGCGATCGCAACAATCTCGACGCCATCAGATTCGCGTTCGGCAAGCAGTTCGCCAACGCGGCTGGCAATCGCGCCCCAGCCGACGAAACAGATGCGCAACCGGCGTTGCCGCTTCTCAGAGGCCGACATAGCGCTGCACCAATTCGGCGTTGCGGGTCAGGTCTTCACCGGTACCCGACCAGACGGTCCGGCCCTTTTCCAAGATGTAGTGGCGATCGGCGAGCCGCTTCAGCACGTTGAGGTTCTTGTCGATCAACAGGATCGACTGCCCCTCCGCCTTCAGGGCCTCGATGCAAGCCCAGATCTCGGCACGGATCACCGGCGCCAAGCCCTCGGTCGCTTCATCAAGGATGAGCAGCTTGGGATTGGTCATCAGCGCGCGGCCGACGACCAGCATCTGCTGTTCGCCGCCCGACAGCGTGCCCGCTGCCTGGCCGGCTCGCTCGCGCAAGCGCGGAAACAGCGCGTAGACGCGTTCAAGCGTCCAGGCATTCTTGCGGCCGAGGCGATTGGCGGCGGTGGCAACGAGGTTTTCGCGCACCGTCAGCGTCGAAAACGCCTGGCGTCCCTCGGGCACCAGACCGACGCCAAGCCGCGCCACCGTCTCGGGCATGGCACCGCGGACATCGCGACCGGCGAAGCTGATCTCGCCTGACAGCGGCTTGAGCAGGCCCATGATCGACTTGACCGTGGTTGTCTTGCCCATGCCGTTGCGGCCGAGCAGCGTCACCACCTCGCCGTCGCCGATCTCCAGCGCGACGTCGAAAAGCACCTGGCTCCGCCCATAGGCCGACTGCAATTTGGCGACGCTCAGCATAGCTCGTCTCCCTCGCCCAGATAGGCCGTGCGGACCTCCGGATTGTCCCTGATTTCGTCGACCGAACCGGTGGCGATGATGCGGCCATAGACCAGCACCGAGACGCGGTCGGCGAGCGCGAACACCGCCTCCATGTCGTGCTCGACAAGCAGCATCGAGACCTGGTTCTTGAGGCCGCGCAGCATCTCGATCATCTGCTGGCTTTCGAGATGGCCGAGTCCGGCCATCGGCTCGTCGAGCAAGAGCAGGCGCGGCTTGGTGGCGAGCGCCACCGCCAGTTCGAGCTGCTTCTGCTCGCCATGCGACAGGTTCGCGACCAACTCGTCGGCACGCTCTGTAAGGCCGGCACCTGCGAGGTAGCTACGCGCATCTTCACGCAGCTCGGCCTCATGCCTGACATTGCCCCAGAAGCGGAAGCTGTGGCCCTGCCGCACCTGGACGGCGATGGCGACATTGTCGAGCACCGTATAGTCGGGCAGCAGGCAGGTGATCTGGAAGGTTCGCGCCAGCCCCATCGACACACGCTTGGCGGTCGGCAAGGTGGTGATCGGCTGGCCGTCGAGTTCGATGGTGCCTTCGTTCTGCTTGAGCTCGCCCATCAGCTGCGAGATCAGCGTCGTCTTGCCGGCACCGTTGGGGCCGATCAAAGCGTGGATCTCGCCGGGCTTCACGGTCAAATCGACATGGTCGGTGGCAAGCAGGCCGCCGAAGCGCTTGACCATGCCCTGGACGTTGAGGACAGGAGTGGTCATGCGCGCCTCCCGAGCATACGGGCACCAAGCGCCTGGACGCCGCCTTGGGTGTAGAGCACGACAAACAGCAGGATCAGTCCAAGGCCCAGCTGCCAGTTCTCCGTCCACGATGCGAGGATGGATTCAAGCACGATGAACACGGCGGCACCGAGCAGCGGGCCAAACAACGTGCCGACGCCGCCCAGGATGACCATGACCATCAGCTCGCCCGACTTGGTCCAGTGCATCATGTCGGGGCTGGCATAGCGCAGGAAATTGGCCATCAGCGCGCCGGCAAGGCCGCAGCCCATGCCGGAGATGACGAAGGCCATCAGCTTGTAGCGATAGGCGGGAAGGCCGATCGCCGCCATGCGCTTTTCGCTCTGGCGCAGACCGACGATGACGTTACCGAAGCGCGAATTGACGATGCGCCAGAGGATGAAAAAGAACAGTGCCGTGATCGCCAGGCAGACATAATAGACAGTCTGCTTGTCGCGCATGTTGAGCCCGGGCAGCTCATTGGCGCGGCGGATGATCAGGCCATCGTCGCCGCCATAGGTTTTCAGCGAGACAAACAGGAAAAACAGCATCTGCGCGAAGGCCAGCGTGATCATGATGAACTGCACGCCGCCGGTGCGCAGCGACAGCGCGCCGATGAGCGCCGCCATGATGCCGGAGACGACCAGCGCCACCGGAATGGTGATCAGGAGCTGGTTGGTGCCGGGAATGAGGCCGAACAGCGGCTCGCCCAGCGTATAGTGCTGGTAGAGAATGCCGACGACATAACCGCCGATGCCGAAGAAGGCGGCGTGGCCGAAGCTCACCATGCCGCCATAGCCGAGCACGAAGTTGAGGCTCGCGGCGGCAATGCCGTAGATCAGCACGCGTGTCGCCAGCGACGTCAGCGCGGCATAGCCGGTTGCGTCGGCGACCGTCGGCAATGCGATCAGCGCAATCAGCACGCCGGCAAGCAAGGCAGGTCGCTTGAGTGATTTTTCCATGGGCCAGTCAGCGCCTAGTTCAGGAATTTCGGATGAACAGGCCCTTGGGCCTTATGAGAAGCACGATCGCCATCAGCAGATAGATGCCCATCGACGAGATGCCGGCGCCGAGCGCGTCCGCATCCGGCCCGACCATGACCTGGCGCAGAAGGCCAGGCAGATAGGCGCGCAGGCCGGTGTCGACGATGCCGAGGATGAGGCTGGCGAAGAAGGCACCCCGGATCGAGCCGACGCCACCGATCACCACCACGACGAAGGTGGTGATCAGGATCTGCTCGCCCATGCCGACCTGCACCGCAAGGATCGGGCCGGCCATGAAGCCGGCGAGGCCGGCAAGCAGCGCCCCCAGGCCGAACACCAGCGTGTAGAGCAACCGGATGTCGACGCCGAGCGCGCGCACCATCTCGCGGTTGGTCGAGCCGGCGCGGACCAGCATGCCGATGCGCGTCTTGTTGATCAGAAGGTAGAGCCCGAGTGCCACCAGCAGGCCAACGGCGATGATCGCCAGCCGGTAGATCGGATAGACCAGCCCCGGCAGCAGTTCGACCGAACCGTCGAGCAAGGCCGGCATCGACACGAACAGAGGCTGGCGTCCGAACAGGATGGTGATGGTCTGGTTGAAGATCAGGATCAGGCCGAAGGTCGCCAGCACCTGGTCGAGATGGTCACGCCCATAAAGCCGCCGCACGACCAGGAATTCAATTGCAGCACCGGTGACGGCAGCAGCCGCAAGGGCCGCCGGAATGCCGAGCCAGAACGAGCCGGTTTCAGCCGCCACCCACGTGCCGGCATAAGCCCCGATCATATAGATCGAGCCATGCGCCAGGTTGATGACGCCCATGATGCCGAAGATCAGCGTCAGGCCGGCCGCCAGCAGGAAAAGCATGACGCCGAATTGCACGCCATTGAGCATCTGTTCGAGGAAGAGCGTCATCGCCTATCGCTTCGATTGGGAAAATGGGGAAAGGTGGCGAGCGGCAGTTGTGCCGCCCGCAGCATCGATCGGGCCGAGATTACATCTTGCAGTCGGCGGCGTAGGCGTCGCCATGGTCCTTGAAGACCTCGCCGACAGTCTTCAGCACCGGCTTGCCGTCGGCGCCCTTTTCGACCTTCAGCGCGTACCAGTTCTGCACCGGATGCTGGTTTGGCCCGAAGGCGAACTTGCCGCGCACTGACTCGAAGTCCGCCTTGCGCAGTGCTGTACGGAACGCGTCGGCGTCGTCGATATTGCCGCCGGTCGCCTTCAGCGCCGAAGCGTAAGCGAGGGCCGCGTCATAACCCTGGCTGGCATAGTAGGTCACCGGACGGTTGTAGGTCTTGTTCCAGGCGTCCATGAACTTCTTGTTGGCCGCGTTGTCGAAGTCCGAGTTCCAGTGGCTGGAGACGTTCAGGCCGATAGCCGCATCGCCGACGGCGGCGAGCGTCACGCCGTCCATCGACGGTTCGGCCACGACCATCGGGATTTCCTTCATCAGGCCCGACTGCTCGTACTGGCGCAGGAAGGTGATGCCGAGGCCGCCGGGATGAAACTGGAAGACTACGTCAGGCTTGGCCGCGCGCACCTGGGCGAGTTCCGCCGCAAAATCGGTCTGGTCGAGGCGGGTATAGATCTCGCCCGCGATCTCGCCCTTGAAATAACGCTTGAAACCGGCGATCGCGTCCTTGCCGGCCTGGTAGTTGGGCGCCAGCACGAAGGCCTTCTTGTAGCCGAGATTGGTGGCGTTCTGGCCAGCGCTTTCATGCAGCGAGTCGTTCTGCCAGGAGACGACGAAGTAGTTTTCGTTGCACTCCTTGCCGGCCAGGTTCGAGGGCGCGGCATTGGGGCTGACGTAGAAGGCCCCGCTATCGACGATGTCGGGGATGGTTGCGCCGGCGACGTTGGAGAAGACGATGCCGGTGAACAGCTTGATGCCGTTTTCGCTGAGGAAGCGTTCGGCGATCTGCTTGCCTTGGCCAGGCTTGAGGCCATCATCCTCGACGACCAATTCGACGGGCACGCCGCCGAGCTTGCCATCTTCCAAGGCGAGCATGAAGCCGTCGCGGATATCCTGGCCGAGATAGCCGGCCGGCCCCGAAAGCGTGGTGATCATGCCGATCTTGACGGGATCGGCGGCGAAGGCCGGCAGTGCCGCCAAGGCAGCGACGGAAGCTGCAAGCAACATACGTCTGAAATTCATGGCTCAGTTCTCCTCTGGGTGGCGTCTTATGGGCGCGCGTTGTTGTTTGCCGGCTTAGCTGTCGTCTCGATTTCGAGAGGACAAAACCTGAAAGAAGCCGCATCCGCCTCAAGCCGGCCGAAGACAGGAGCGGGAAAATGGTAAGGCGCAAGCACCGTATTGGCTGCCGCCGCATCAGCGAGCAGCGCGATGCGCGTCGTGCGCGCCTGCTTGGGGTCCTCGCAGAAATTGCAGACGATGCTGTCGTCGCCGAGCTGCAGCGGGTGATGCACGGCGTCGGCGAGAAACAGCACCTCGCCCTCCCCTGTTGCCAGAGACACCACCACCATACCCGGCGAATGGCCAGGTGCTGGGCGCAGCGTGAGGCCCGGCACGACCTCGGCATCTGAAGCGACAGCCTCGAAGCCGACGCTGCGAATAATAGGCAACACGCTATCTGCGAAGGCGCCGTGCAATGTGTAGCCCTGCGGCTCAGCCTCGTGGACAGCTATCCAGTGGCCGAGCTCGACCTCAGATACGACATAGCGGGCATTGGGAAAGGTCGGCCGCCAGGTTTCGCCTTCCCGCCTGGTGTTCCAGCCGACATGGTCGGCGTGCAGATGCGTGTTGATGACGATATCGACATCTTCGGGCGCGATGCCAATGGCCTTCAGCGTCTCGAGGAATTTGGTTTCGCGGCGATGCCAGGCCGGCCGGTGCGGCCGCTCCTTGCCATCGCCGATGCCGCCATCGATCAGCGCGACATATTCGGGCGTTTCGATGACATAGCAGTTGAAGCTCAGCGCCACCGTCTCGCCTACGGGGTCGACCGTGCCGGCAGGCGAACGCTCAGCGGCAAGCTCAAGATCGTCGCGCGAAAGCCCGCCAAAGATCGCCTTGGCTTGCCAGGCCACATTGGCCATGTCGGGAATACAGGTCACCGCGACCCGACCGGCTTCAAGCCGCTCCAGTTCGATGCCGAGTTCCGGAAAATGTCGCCTGACGACCTTCATGGGTTCACCAGCCTCAGAGCTTGACCCAGCCGGCCGGCGGTTCCTTACCGGGATGGAGAGTGCCGCAGTTCGGGCAGGTGCGGGCTTTTTCGTCTTCGTAGAAAGCCTTGTAGATCGGCGGCAGGTCATCGACGATCGATTCCAGATCGACCTCGGCGCGGTGCACCCGGGTGCTGCATTCGAAGCAATACCATTCGATGGCGTCGAGCGCGCCTTCAGGGCGGGGCGATTCGATGACGAGGCCGATCGAGCCTTCTTGTGGGCGCTGAGGCGAATGGCGCATGTGGGCGGGCAGCAGGAACACCTCGCCCTCGCGGATCGGCACGTCATAGAACTCGCCGGTCGTGGTATCGTGCAGCTTCAGCAGCATGTCGCCCTTGAGCTGGTAGAAGAACTCCTCGACCGGGTCGTCATGGTAGTCGCAGCGACTGTTCGGGCCGCCGACGACCGTCACCATCAGGTCGGCATCCTTGAACACCAGCTGGTTGCCGACCGGCGGCTTGAGCAGATGCTGATGCTCGTCGATCCATTTCGAGAAGTTGAACGCTGCGAGGCGTCTGGTCATGGTCATTCCTCCGGTTGGGCGGCGCGGGCGCGTCGGTGGTGTGGGTCAGGCCGTGGTCTTGAGGCCACAATTGTCGAAAGCGGCGCGGGTAACGCGCTTCTCGTCCTCGGTGAGTTCGAGCAATGGCGGGCGAACCCTGCCGCCGGTCTGGCCAAGCAGTTCCTGCCAGTATTTCTGGTGCGAATGCGGCTTTTCGGCCGGGCGCGTGTCCTTGAGGGCAGCTCGCACCGGGTCGAGGCTGTCGCGAATGCGCCGCGCTTCTTCCGCTTTGCCGGCAAAGGCAAGGTCCGTGTACTGGCGCATGCGTGTATCGTGCTTGGTCTGGATCAGGTAGGGCGGCGACGAGCAGAGATACAGCTGCCAGTCGAGCTCGAGGATGTTGTCCAGCCATTCCTCTTCCGAGGCCGTGCTGACCAGGATGCGGTCGCCGGCGAGCGCATTCAGTTCCTTGTACATCGGGCGTGGCACCGAGTACTTGATGGCGACGACGTTTTCGATATCGGCGAGCTTGTTGCAAAGCCCAGGGCTCATCAGATAGCCGCTATCGGGGTGGCTCCACAGTGCTATGCCGATATCCACCTTGTCGGCGATGGTGCGGTAATAGTTGAGCAGCGTTTCGTCCTGCTGCTTGAAGAAATGCAGCACCGGTGCATGCACCACGACGTAGTCGGCACCGCACTTCTGCGCGTGCTTGGCGAGGTCGATGACCACGTCCATGTTCTGGTCGGAGCAAGACATGATGGTCTGGGCACGGCCGGCACAGGCATCGACGGCAAGGTCGAAGCTGCGCTTGCGCTCGTCGATCGACATCGAGAAGAACTCGCCCTGCTTGCCGGCAATGAAGAAGCCGTCGATCTTGAGATCTTCGATCCAGTGATCGATATTGCCGCGGAAGCCGTCCTCATCGATGGCGAGGTCCTGCTTGAACGGCATCAGGCCGGCGGCCCAGATCCCCTTCATCGTTGCCCGCGAATAGGCCTTGGCGTCTTTTTTGCTATATTTCATAGGTCATCCACCTGAATATCGCCTCCCGCGTTGCCGAGCACGGCGAGCCAGAATTTCGTGCATTGAGAGGCATTTGAAGATCGCGCGCACCGGCGGACATTGTGGTCCATCCGGCCATTCGTTGCGTCGCTGATTACGCCCCTCACGTTCAAGAAATCCTCCACGCCCACACTGAAGTGCAAGCCTTGCTCCCAGCTCAGAAAACACCGACGCCATCTATAAGACAATCATCATTCATGCTATTAATTGAGACGAAATTCCAATAGATCGGGAAGTCTCATGAAAATCACCATCAAGCAGATCGAGAGCTTCCTCGCCGTCGCCGATCTCGGCAATTTTTCGCGTGCCGCCGAACGGCTGAACACCGCGCAGCCGGCACTTTCGCAATCGATCAAGGATCTCGAAGCGGAACTCGCCGTGCGCCTGTTCGACCGCACGACGCGGCGCGTCGAACTGACCGACGCCGGGCGCGAATTCCGCCACTCCGCCGCCAAGGTGCTGGAGGAACTGGAGCATGCGGTCGAAGGCGTCCACGAACTGGCGGAACGCCGGCGCGGGCGCCTGCGCATCGCCGCCCCGCCCTTGCTCGCCGCTGTCGTGCTGCCGCAGGCCATCGCCGACTTCCAGAAGCGCTATCCCGGCATTGCGGTCCAGCTCGCCGACGTCGGCACCGAGCAGATCGTCGAAAGCGTCAGGAGCGGCAAGGCCGATTGCGGCTTGGGCACCTTCTCCCCGGCCGAAGAAGGCATCGAGCGCCTGCCTCTGGTGCGCGACAGCCTGATGCTGTTTTGCGACCAGCGCAGCCCGTTCAACGGCGCCGTTTCGGTGCCATGGCGTGAATTGGAGGACCAGCCCATGATCACGCTGACCCGCGACAGCGGCATCCGGCTTCTGGTCGAGGTCGGCTTCGAAACGGCGGAACTTGCCCTGAAGCCGGTCTATGAGGTGACGCAGATCACGACCGCAATCGCCCTCGTCGAGGCCGGGCTTGGCGTCGCCGTGCTGCCGACCTATGCGCTTGCCGCCGCCCGCTACCGCAAGGTCGTCGGCAAGCCACTGATCGAGCCCAACATCTCGCGCGAAGTGGTGATGATCCACGCCACCGGCCGTTCGATCTCGCCGGCCGTCTCGGCCTTCGCCGCAGTCGTAAGGCGCTACGCCCAGCAGCTGACGCCGCGCGAAACCAGCTAACCCTTGATCAACTTGACCAGCGCCTTGGACAGAACCGTATCGTCGGAGGCGAGATCGAGCAGCACGTCGAAATGGTTGCGGCCGGCAATCTCGATCAGTTGCGAGGCAAAGCCCGCCTCGCGCCAGAGCCGGTCATATTCGCACGACTGGCGCCTGAAACCGGCCGGGTCACCATCGGCATAAGCGACAATGATCGGGCAACCCACCGCCGGAATGTTTGCCGCCGGGCTCAGCCGCTCCACCGCGGAAGCATCCAGCGACAACCAATCCTGGACGAACGACTTGGCGATCGGCGCCAGATGGAACAGGCCGCTGATCGGCATCGCTCCCTTGATGACGTTTTCGGGTACGCCGAATTGCTGGTGCCAGCCGCCGCTCAGCACTGCCCCAGTCAAATGCCCGCCAGCCGAACTTCCCCCAACATAGATGCGGTCAGGGTCGATGCCGTAAGCGCGTCCATTCTTGGCCAGGAAGGCGATTGCCGCGCGAACCTCGCGCACGATCTCGTCCAGCGTCACCGCGGGAGCGAGCCTGTAGTCGACGACGGCGGTGGCGATGCCATGGCGCGCCAGCATTCCGGCCATGAAGGCGGAATCGTGCTTGGACAGCATGCGCCAATAGCCGCCATGAATGAACACGAACACCGGACGCAGGCCTTCGCCCGCGCCGTAGATGTCGATGGTCTGGCCACTTTCGGCATCGTAGACGACCTCAAGATGCGAGGCGTGAGGACGCATTTCTTCCGAGCGGCCACGATAATTGCGCATCTCGGCGTCGAACACCTCAGGGGCGACCGAAGCACGCGCGCCGTAGTCGCGGTCGATGATCTCTCGCGGCCAGTTGGCTTCGTCGGCAAGCACGCTCATGCAAAACTCCTACTTCACGAAGGCGCGGATGGTCTCGGCCATGACCTTGGGCTGCTCCAGCGTCGGGAAGTGTGTTTTTCCAGGCAGCTTGTTGGGCTTGTACCAGTCGTTTTTCGCCGCGAAGTCGAGCTGCGCCTGCGCATATTCCGCCTCGAAGGGCTGCGAATAGATGTGGGTGATCGGGCGCTTTTCCTTCAGTGCCGCCATGCGCTGCATCGGGTTGCCCCATTTGCGATAGGCCCTGGCGATTTCACGGCCCGAGCGCGCCCACATCTCGAAGCTGTACTTGGCCATCTCGTCATTGACGTGGCCGATGATGTCCTGGTTGTCGGTGTCGCCGATCCAGTAGTTGAAGAAGTCGCCGCGGCCGTTTTCCCAGTTGGTGCGATCCTGGATGTGGTCGATCATCGAGAAGAACGCCTCATCGGGCGTCGTCTGGATCCAGTCGATCACCACCGAGCGCGGAACGCGCGCCACACCGAGCCGGTCGGTGATCTCGATGTTGGCCCAGCCGCCATGCGAGGTCGAAACCGGCACTACGGTGTCGATGTCCATCTTGTCGAGGAAGGCGACCACATCGTCGGCCTGCTCGCTGGTGGTGAAGTCGCCATCATGCTCACGGTGTTCGCCATGGCCACGCCAGTCCAGGCGGATGACGCGGTTCGTCTTGGCGAGTTCAGGCACCAGCGTCTTGAACAGGCGGTGATCCTGGCACCAGCCCGACAAAAGCAGCAGCACCGGACCTTCGCCGGCATCGTCATAGGAAAGAGTGTTGGCGCCGATCTCGATGGATTTCATGTGCGGACTCCGAAATTCTGAAGGCAAGCTCAAGGCTTCCTTGATGTCAGTGGGTTCATGCCAGGGCTTTGGTCGCTGTCGGGGCGTGGCGCGCCGTCTTCATGCGCTCGGCGCCAATCTCGCGGCTTTTGCCGGTGATCTTCAAGACCTGCGAGCGAACGTCGTCGGGCCAGAAATTCATGTCGCCAAGCCGCTCGGCCGTATCCTGCGTGTGCTCGGTCATCGGGCGTTCCCGCGCTTCCCAATCGGCCAGCGACTGGGCGACGTCGTTTCCTTCGTCGATGGCTGCGGCAAGGCCCAGACCATTCATCAGGGCACAACCACCGCCCTGCCCGAGATAAGGCGGCATGGCATGCGCAGCATCGCCGAGGATCGCCACGCGTCCCTTGCTCCACTGCTTGAGCTTGACCACCTCGAAGGCATCCCAGCGGCCGGCGTCGCCGAAACGTGCAACGAGATTGGCAAGATGCGGAAAGGATTGCGTCCAGAGCTTGCGGTCGGCCGGTACTTTCAATGCAGCCGCATCGTCGGCCGCGCAGCACAGGGCGACATAGAGATCGGTGGCGCTCGCCGGCGTATAGAGGATGCGGCGCGTGCCTGTGAAATATTCGATGTAGCGCTCGCGGTCTTCCGCCGGCACGTCGCCGTCGTCGCGCGAAATCAGCATGCGGATAGCGCCGTAGCCGAGATGCTTGCGGTACATCATCAGGTCGAGCGAATCCCGGACCTTTGAGTTGATGCCGTCGGCACCAACGATCAGGTCGGCACTGCGCTTCGAACCATCAGCGAGCAGCAGCTCGCCCTCAGCTGTCGCGCCCACGGCTTCCGAATTGGTGAGAATCTCGACGCCGCTCCTGCGGCAGGTATCGACCAGCGAATTGATCAGCGTCTCGCGCAGGATGGTGATCAGCTTCGCATCACCCGAACCGTTGATCGGAATTTCTTCCATGGTCGTGTTGTCGTGGTCGCGGGTGTGGAACTGCGGACCGATATGCGCGCCAACCGTCGCCTGGTCGTAGGCGCCGATCGCCTGCAGCACGCGCAGGCCATTGCTCCAGATGTAGATGCCGGCGCCGAAAGTCCTGAGTGTCGGCGCGCGTTCATGCACGGTCACCGACCAGCCGCGCTGGGCAAGGGCCGCAGCCGTGGTCAGGCCGCCAATTCCAGCGCCTGCTATTTCCGCGCGGCGTCCGGCTCTGGTCTTCTGCATCATGTCGTGAATTTCCTCCCCGTGCGGCATGCTGCCGACGTCCGCTGCGCGGGTCGCAAAGTGCGACCTCAGGCCCAAATACCTCCATGAGCCGGCAACGTTCCTCACGCCGCCAGCCCCTCCTCGTGGCAAGGTCCCAGCGAATGGAAATTCAAACAAGTGAATTCTCTGGATATTTCTATGAGGATTTGGAATATCAAAATCACAATCATCATTGGGAGGATGATGCCGCAATGAAGCTCGTGACCAGCCGCCTGACCATCCGCCATCTGCGCATGGTCGTGGCCATAGTCGAGGAAGGCAACCTCGTGCGCGCGGCCAAGCGGCTGAACATGACCCAGTCGGCCGTCACCAAGGCGCTGCAGGAAATCGAGGCACTGACCAAGGCAAGGCTCTTTGACCGTACCAATCGCGGGGTCGTGCCGACGATGTTCGGCGACACGCTGGCCGAGCACGCACGCCTCGTCATCACCCAGCTTGCCCATGCCGAGGAGCATCTCGCCGACCTGCGCGACGGCACCGGCGGCCGTGTCGCCATCGGCACGCTGCTTTCGGCCTCGGCCGAATTGCTGCCCACCGCCATCGCCCGCCTGCGCAGGGAGCGGCCCAAGC